>JALUER010000109.1 GCA_027043825.1 Microcaldota archaeon | reverse complement strand
TGTACTTCTTCCTTATCCTTGGTGCCGCCCGGTAGGTCGTCCCGTCCGGCCCTTCTATGACGAGGAGCCACCTCTCTTCATCCCCAGATATTTCCTGAATGTGTCGGACGATGCCCGTCATGAGCCCCGCGTTCAAGACCACGTCGATCTTAATCCTCTCCACCTTCTCTTCCTCCTTCTCACTAAACCTCCTCTTCCACTCCTCCACTTCCTTTTCTTCGATCCTCCTGAAGAGCTTGAAGGGCTTTTCGACCTTCAACACCCTTACCTGCTCCACCTCTTCCCACTTCTTCTCTACACCTAAAAGATCCAGAACCCTTCCCATTGTCTCCGGTAGGATGGGCAGGAGGGACAGAGCAATAACCTTCACGTAGTATAGGGCCACGACGAGCGTCCTGCTGGGATCCTCCTCCTTCCAGGGCTCCCTCCTGTTTAACCAGGCGTTGCCCTCCGAAGCCAGCTCGTTGACGAGCTTCACTACCCTGTGGAAGTTCATCCACCCCATGTACTCCTCTTCAATCTTTTTCGCGTACTTCCTAACCTTCTCTACTTCTTTCTCTTCCTCTTTTCCGAGCGGCGCATTCAAGTCTATACCTTTCTTGTAGGAGAGGTGAAGAGTCCGGTAGATGAAGTTGGAGATGTTGTCCACGAGCTCCTTGTTGACCTTTTCTACCAGCACCTCCCAGGAAAACTCGGTGTCCTTGTAGGCGGGGAAGAGGGCAGCCAGGACGTACCTCCAGTACTCCGCGGGGAGAAGCTCCTTAGCAGTCTCCAGGTTTAGTCCTACGCCCCTACTCTTGGAGAACTTTACTCCCTTCGCCGTCAAGTACTGGGAAGCAGCGATGACATCCACAAGCTTCCAGTCGTTGGAGCCAATCAGCTCGGCTGGGAAGAAGATGGCGTGGAAGAAAACGTTGTCCTTCCCCATGTACTGGACGTAAAAGACGTCGGATGCCCTTGGGAGCTTCCACCAGTCCTTCCAGGCGTCAGGATCGCCTATGCTCTTTGCCCACTGGTAGGTTATACCGATATATCCTATGGGGGCGTCGAACCAGACGTAAAGCACCTGATCTTCAAACCCTTCCTTCGGCACGGGGAAACCAAAGTTCAGGTACCTGGATATACTTCGAGGTTTCAGCCCTTCCTTGTATAGATACCATTCAGTGGTTTGTCTCACGTACTCAGGCCAGAGGTGCTTCCTTTCCTCGTAGAAACGCTTCAGCTCCTCTGTGAGGGCCGGCAGATCAAGGACAAGCTGCTTTATAGGGACGAACTCGATGTCGTGGGAACCACAGTAGACACAGTATGGGTTTATGAGTTGATCGGGGGTGAGGATCGCTCCACAATCATCGCACTGATCGCCCCTCGCTAAACCCCCACAGTAGGGGCAGGTCCCCTCTATCCAGCGGTCGGCTAAGATCCTCCCACAGTTCCTACAGCGGGGCATGACCACCTCTTCTTCCTTTATAAGCCCCCTCTCGTCCAGCTTCCTGAAGATCTCGTAGGTGATCTCCTTGTTCTCCTCCGAGTCGGTGTGGCCCCAGTAGTCAACAGATACCATCCACTCCTCCATCAACTTCTTTATTCTCTCGTGATTCTCGTAGGCCATCTCCCTTACATCCCTTCCGGCCTTGTAGGCCGCCACTTCAAGGGGAGAACCGTGCATGTCGGATCCACAGATGAATAGAACTGTCTCCCCCTTTAGTCTAAGGAATCGGGCCATCACGTCAGCCGGGAATATGCTACCCACGAAGTTGCCCAGGTGAGGGACACCGTGAACGTAGGGTAGGGC
>JALUER010000108.1 GCA_027043825.1 Microcaldota archaeon | reverse complement strand
GGAGGACGCTGTGGACTCCCTGGTAAGAGATGAGTTCGATGACGGACTCTCCTCTCTTTTCGAGGCGGGCTAGGGAAGACGGCTTTATACCTGCCAGGACGTACACGGTATCACCCATACATGGGAGCAGTGGGCTCTTCCTTCCTCACTTTTAGCATCCTGATCTCGTCTTGGTAGTGGTGGACAAGCTCCTCCAACTCCTCGGTGGGTATCTCCGTCGATAGGACGTTCCCAAGGGTCTGGAGGACCTTCACCGAGGCGCTGAAATCCCCCATAGAGGAGGCAGGGCCCAGTAGGAGGAGGGTGGGGAAGTTGGAGTCTCGGGAGAGAAGGAGGAGGGCGGCGGATATGCCACTTATGACGCCGTTCTCAATGGGCTTCACCCCGAGACGGCTCATTATGGAAGAGGCAACGCTGTTGGACGGGATTCCGTAGACCGTGGAGGTATCTTCTATGAGGACGCCGGAGACAACCACAACCATCTTGGCCCCGTCCTTCCGGGCCTTGCTGAGGATGGCACTGGCAAAGGACCAGGTCTCCTCCTCAGGGACCGCCACCTCCGAGAGGATAACGTGGAAGTTCTTGCCCGTGAAGACGTTCACGGGATAGAGGAGCTTTCCCTTCCTTACCCTCCCCACCGGAGGAAGCCTCTCCGAGAAGAGGTAGCCGCTCCAGCGTAGGTTTAACTTATCCACCAGGTACCTTCCGACCACCGTGCCGATGTAGCCAAGTCCAGGGAAGGCCACCACGACCGTGGAATCCTTGAAGTTCGCCCCAGTCCTCAGTACAGCCATAGGACCACCCAGTATATCAAGAGGGACGACAAGGCCCCTAAGAAGATGTAGAGGAGGGCGTTTTTAGGCTTCCCCTCCGTCCAGGCCAGGAACGAACCACTAATCAGTGATAAAATGATGAGGTAGGGCGGTATGAGGGAAACAACGTCGGAGGGAACGTTCCCGAGCCGCTCCACCATGGCCACCACGATGCCCAGGATGAAGGGCACTAGGACAAAGGCGGAGAGGGCTATGGAGTACCGTTGGATAGAAAGGGTGGCCCTTCTCTCCCCTTCCAACTCCTGAGAGAAGTACAGTTCCTCAGATAAGCCCTCCAGGAGTTTTCGAGGGTTTCCTCCCATAAACGAGGCCAGAATTGTCTCAAAGACACGCTTTACCTCCGGATCGTCTATCCTCCTGACGATTCCCCTGAGGGCCCGAGAGGGGGAAACGCCCCTCTCCACCATGGAGTAGGCAACAGACAGTTCCCTCGAAAGGGCACCAAAGCCGCTCTTCCCCACCCGGAGAACATCCCTCAGAGTAAGGGAAGGATAAGTGGAGAGGTAGTGGATGAAGCGGGGCAGCTCCCGCCGGATCTCAGAGAGGCGCCGGTTGTACAGGTACTCCACCGAAAGGTACGCCACAACCGGGACAAGCAGGGAGAGGAGGGAATACTTCGGGCCGAGAGGGTAAAGGAGGAGGGCGACGAGTACGGTGGAGAAGAGAATGGCAGCCACGAATTCCCTCTGGGAGAGGGGAATACCAAGGACGTAGAGCTTTCTCTCCATCACACCGACCGCCTCCCTATGTAGAGGAGCGTGAGGAGGGAAACAAGGGGTACACCGAAGAAAAGGACGAAGGAGAGGAGGGCTGGGTCAAGGGGCTCTCCGAAAACAACGGGAAAGAGGACCGAGTAGGAGAGAAGAATTGAAGGAACCAGGGCCGTCAGGGCAATGAAAACAAGGGTGTAGGTGGCTAACTTGCTCGAGAACTCCTTCATCTCGAGCCGCTTGGAGTGGAGAAGGGTTTCAGCGTAGCGTTCAAGTGCGTCCACACCGTGACCGCTCTCGATGACCGAAGACACCATAAGGAGGCTCTTCTCCACCCGGGGAGACAGATACGTCTCTGCTTCCCTCTGGAAGGCCCGGGGGAGTGGTAGCCCGGAGTCGTGGAGGGAGAGTACGTTCAGGACGCTGCCCCGGAGGGTGGGTCTTCCCACGGAAGCCAGGTCCAGGGAGGTGAGCGGGTCGATGTCTCCCCTGAGGAGGGTGGAGAGGGATCGGAGGAAGAAGGGGAGCTCCGACTCGGCCCGCTGGGAGCGGATGTACCCCAGGTAAAGGGGGGCGTAGAGGGAAGAAAAGAAGAAGAGGGAGGGGAGGAGGATCGCCAACAAGGGGTTCAACGGGAGAAGAAGGATGAAGGTCAGGAGGGAGACGAGGAACACCCAGCCCAGGTATTCCTCGGCGGTGAGGGAGAGCCCCGCGTAGCGGAGTCGCTTCTGGATCTTCCTCCGGAGCCCGACGCTGAACATCTCCCCAATTCTATAAACCTCCATCCCCGTACACCCTCGCAAACTCTTCCAGGTCGTAGATGGGGTGGCTAAGGAGGAACTTCACCCGCCGGGACACCTCTTCGTCGTCCATATCCAAGGTCTCCCTTATCCCTCCCGAGAAACTCCCCATCTCCACCATCTTCCGGTAGACCTTTCCTCCCCTGGACCAGCGCCGCTGGACCACCACCAGGTCCACGGAGTCCAGGTCATTCGGGCGGATCCCCATGGAGAGGAGACGGGACTTCACCTCCTCGACGCTCCTACCATGGATGGTGGCGTAGCTGCCCTTCCCTTGCCCGGCGAGTATGGTCTCGACGAAGGCCTCCGCCTCCTCGTCCCTCCTTATCTCCCCCACTATCACCCGGTCCGGCCGCATCCGGAGGGTGTCCCGTATGAGTTCCTTGAAGGTGACGCCGGCCCGGGGGATCATCCGTACAAAGTGAGGGTGGGGGATCCTCACCTCGGGCACCTCCTCCACGGCGATGACCCGCTCCCGGGGGGAGACAAAGCCGAAGATGGCGTTCAGGGTGGTAGTTTTGCCTGAGCCCGTGTTTCCGGCTATGAGGACGTTCTTGTCCCTCTCCATGGCCAACCAGAGGAATGCCATTTCTTCGGGAGTGAAGGTACCATTTTCTATGAGGTGGGATGGGGTGAGTGGCTTCTTGGAGAACCTCCGGACGGTGAGGGAGTGGACGTTGGAGAGGGGTGGCACGGCGGCGTGGATCCTCGAACCGTCGGGGAGGACGGCGTTGAGGCGGGGTGACGAGATGCTTATGCGGCGGCCCAGCGCTTCCCCTGCCCGGTTGACCAGGTTGAAGAAGTACTCCTCCGTCCAGATGTAGAGGTTCGTTTCCTTCCAGCCCTCGCCCCGGAGGTAGACCAGGACGGGTCTCTTCAGGCCGACGACCACGACCTCCTCCACGTCGTCCCCTTTTATGAAGTTAAGGGGCCCCAGGGGAGAGGTGGTGATCTCCAGAATGGTGAGAACCCTTTCCCTCGTGAAGGGTGGGATGTCGAGCTCTTCAGAGAGCTCCTCGAGGATCTCCTCGAAGGAGAACTCCCCCTTCGTCTTCTCGTAGATGGTGAGGACCCGATCCACGAGGCGGGCCTCCCAGGGGAGGATGGGGAGGAAGTCTATGGGGAAGGGGGCGTCGCCGTAGACGAGCCAGCCTACCATCTCCCCCACGGAGGAGAGCTCTTCCTGGCTCAACTCGATCCGAACCTTTCCCTCTCCCTTCAGGACGCAGCGGGGGTAGCCGTAGTCTACGCAGAGGTCACACTTGACGAGGCTGTCTCCCTTCCAGAAGAGGGCCCCGTAGGGGCAGAGGGAGACGTCCTCGGGGGAGCCCCCGTCGGCACAGAGCACCCCCTTCACGCACTCGTATATCCCCTCGCTCCTTGTACAAGGGGCCACCGAGGGATCGCAGTGTAAACAACGGTGTATCCCTGTCTCTCCCTTCGGGCAAAGGGAGACGATGAGCCCTTCATCTTCAGTCACTATCCTCAAGGATCACCACCCGGTCGCCCACGTCCACGTCCGCCCCCATCCGGGCGTCCAGCTCCACCACGTAGTCCCCCTCCACCTCCGCGAGGCTCCAGGGAGGGAGCACCCTCTTACAGGTAACCACGCCGTCCTTCACGCAGAGGAGCAGGATGGGGAAGCGACAGAAGAAGGAGTGAAAGGAGGTCCGCCCGTGGAGGGGGAAGACGAGGGCGCCCTCGAAGGAGGGCCTGAACATGAGGCCGATGGCCCGCTGGAGGAAGGAGCGAGCAAAGGAGACCTCCTTGCGGATGACCTTCCCCTTTGAAAGGTTTACGAGCACCATAATATTCTGATGTTTCGTCGTTATAAGGCCATCCTGTTCGACCTGGACGGGACCCTCGTAGACTCTGGGGAGCTCTGGGATCGGTATACCGTGGGCATACTTCAGGAGGAGGGGCTTTTACGGCCTTCTGAGGTGGGAAGGTTCCTAGAGGTTAGTAAGAGGGGAGGAGATGCCATAAGCGAATACTTCCCCTACCTAGAAGGCCAAGAGGTAGAGAGGATTTACGGGAAGATAAGAAAGGCCGTTCTCAAGCATGTAGACGAGCTGAAGCCAATCATTCCGCGAAGGGATCTGATCCTCATCCTGAACGGAAGGCCCTCTGCCGTTGTTACCCAAACGGGCAGGAAAGTGGCCGAGGCTTTCCTGAAGGCTGTGGGCATAGAAGACCTTTTTGACGTCCTTGTCACATCTGATATAGTGAAGAACGTGAAGCCCCACCCGGAGCCGGTCATAAGGGCCGTCACGGAGCTCGGATCCTTCCCTGCGGCCTTCATCGGTGACACCGAGGCCGACGAGATGGCAGCCACGGCCGCAGGGCTTGACTTCTACCACGTGAAGGCGGTGAAGAGGTATGTGCAAGGTGCTCATCTTTGACCTGGACGGGACCCTCGCAGATGACGTGGACGTCCACCTCAAGGCCTGGGCAAGAGCCATGGAGGAGGTCTGGAGAAAGCCCAGCGAGGAAGAGCTGAAGAAGTACAGGGAGAACGTCGGAAAGTCGCTCAGGGATATAATGAAGGCCATATATGGAGAGATAGACGAGAAGTTCTTTGAGCGGATAAACGCCACCAAGAAGCGCCACTTCAGGGAGCTCATAGGGGAGATAAGGCCCATAGTCCCCAGGGAAGTGCTGGAAAAACTCAAGAAGCACTACGTCCTGGCCCTCTTCACGTCCACCAACCGCAGGACGGCCACGGATATCCTGAACCATCTGGGCATCCACGACCTATTTGACGTCATCGTCACCGCCGACGACGTGAGGGCAGCCAAGCCAGACCCAACTGGAGTTAAAATCATCCTACGGAGGACGGGCTGTGGAGAGGCCATCTTCGTGGGGGACACCATCTACGACGAGGAGACGGCCAAGAACGCAGGTGTAAGGTTCATGCACGTGAAGGAGTTCGTGAGATCATGGAAGTTGCTCTTGTGAGGTACTCGGAGCTGGGCCTGAAGAGTGACAGGGTCAGGAGGAGGATGGAGAGGAAGCTCATGGAGAACATCGAGAAGCAGACGGGAGGAAAGGCGTTCAAGCGAGCGGCCCGGATCCTCGTCGTGGGGGGAGAGTGGGAGAGGCTCTCCAAGGTCTTCGGGGTGGCCTCCTGGTCCCCAGCGGTGGAGGTGAGGGCAGACCTCGAAGAGATCAAGGAGGCAGCCCTAAGGCTGTACAGCGGTGGGACCTTCCGGATCACGGCCCAGAGGGTGACCAAGGACTTCCCCCTGACCTCCATGGAGATAAACAGGGAGGTAGGCGCCTACATCGTCGATAAAACCGGGGCAAAGGTGGACCTGAAGAATCCGGACGTGGAGATAGGTGTGGAGATCATCGGGAGGCGGGCATACCTATTCACGGAGCGCCACGGGGGCCCGGGCGGTCTCCCGGTCGGCGTGGAAGGCGATGTGGTCCTCCTCTTCTCCGGAGGGATAGACTCCCCCGTGGCGGGCTGGATGGTGGGAAAGCGGGGGGTGGAGATCCACCCCTTCCACCTCCACGTGGGGATCGATGTATCTCCCGTCCTAAAGAGACTTTCCGAGTGGTTTCCGGTGGACCTGTCGCTCCACGTGGAGCCCTTTGACAGGGAAAGGGTCGAGGAAGTCCTGAAAAGGAGGGGGAAGACGTCCTACTTCTACCTCGTCTTCAAGGGAATACTCTTCAGGAGGGCCGAGGCCTACGCCGAGGAGATCGGGGCCGACGCGCTGGTGACCGGCGAGTCGATCGGCCAGGTCTCCTCCCAGACCCTGAAGAACCTAAGGGCCCTTGATTCGCTGGTGAACATAACCGTTCTGAGGCCCCTGGCAGGCCTAAACAAGGAGGAGATCGTCTCCCTGGCCCGGAGAATAGGGACCTACCAGGAGAGCGCCAGGCTCCCGGAGCCCTGCGCGAGGATCCCCTACAAGCCCGTCACCTCGGCCAGCCCGGAGGTACTGAGGGAGCTGGTGGAGGAGGTGGAGGGATGAGGCTCTTCGTGGCGGTCTTCCCGCCGGAGGATCTCCAGAGAAAGGTCTGGAAGGCCGGGGATGAGGTGAGGGGTCCCTGGAAGAGGGAGCCCCCCGAGAAGCTCCACATCACCCTCAAGTTCATAGGGGAAGTTAGCGAGGAGCGTTTCAGGGAGATCGATGACGTCCTGGGAAGGGTAGAGCACCCTCCCTTTTCGGTGGAACTGAGGGGTGTCGGGGCCTTCCCCTCCCTCCAGAGGCCCCGGGTGCTCTGGGTAGGGGCGAAGGGGGACGGGCTCTTCTCCCTCCAGACCGCGGTGGAGGATGCCCTCTCGGAGCTCGGAATACCCAGGGAGTGGAGGGGCTTCGTCCCCCACGTGACGCTCGGGAGGGCGAAGGGAAGGGTAGACGCGGGGAGGTTCGCAGAGAGGTACGGGAAGACCTACTTCGGGGATTTCGAGGTGAGGGAGTTCCTCCTCGTCCGGTCCTTCCTGAGGCCAGGTGGCAGTGAATACCAGGTTGTCAGGAGGTATCCCCTTGA
>JALUER010000107.1 GCA_027043825.1 Microcaldota archaeon | reverse complement strand
ATCCTGGAGCCCATCACTACCGAGTTCTTGCCGGTGTAGAGGGAGAACCTCCCTACCAGGGCTCCTTTACTGTTCCTGACTGTTACTATGTGGGCATCCGGCGATGAAATGATGAGAGGGACGTTGTCTTGGCCCAAGGGGTGATAGGGGCTGTGACAGCTGTAGAACTGCTCCAGGGAGCGGGTCACCGTGCTCAGATCGCGGGCCACCGTGAAGGTGTAGGACCCGATATTCATCGATAGTTCGGGCAAGGTCCTTTCCAGCTTCAATTCCGGGTCTTCCCAAAACCGTTCCACGACCTGGAAGAAGTACTGGGGCGCTTCGTTGCTCCTCTGTGCCTCTACGTGGGTGTAGAACAAACCCGCGTGTGGGACGTGGGTTTTCACCTTCTCCGGGTGTATCTCCTTGTAGGGCGGTCTTAAACCTTCCTTGATGGAGTAGACTGGTAATAAAAGGAGGAGTGCTGTCCTTGAGAGCTTGCTCACGTTCATTTTGGAGGGCCGCTTCAGTCCGAGGATACTCAGCGCTCCCTTCACAGCCGCCTCTGTTATTCTCGGGTCTCCTATACTATCCAGTGTGATTTGGTGTAGTGCTTTCACCACCTCCATGGTTGGGATGTCTGCCCTCCTTATGGCGGAGTATGCAACTCCCCCGAGAAGCCCCTTCGGGCCTAAGGGGTCCTTCTCTATCATGTAGAGGAGCGACGACAGCCGCTCAGCTCCGATGGACGGGTCGTCATCCCCTTTCCCTGGAAAGATCCTCCCAAGGGTTGAGACTATCCTCGTCGCCTCTTCGGGGTGCTTCTTCGATATACCAATTATCCTGTCCGAGAGGCTGTGGGCCCACTTCACTGGTACTCCAAGGGACACGAGCCTCTTCACGACCTCCCTGTGGTCGAGATTCACCACGCAAAAACTGTGGAGCCTCCCTTATATAACGTTTCCTCCCAGATAAGCACGGCGATGATGACGCCGTCCCAGGCTGAAACGTGATGACCGGACGGTAACTGCTGAGCCTACACGAGAAGCTTCCCGTTTACCATAATGGGCTTTGCATCCACTTCTATGGTGGGTTCAAGTATTATCACTTCCTCGTGTACTGGCGCGTCGTTCTTTCCGCCAATGTCAACGTTTCTACCGAACGCGATGAATACGGAGCCCAGTGCCTTCTCGTCTTCGAGGGGGTTTCCGGTCACCTTGGCGTTGGGGTTGGTTCCTATGCCAAAGGCGGCCACGATGAAGGCGTTCTCTCCGTGGGGCGCCAGGGTTCCCTTCAGTTTTTCTGCCAGTTCTCCCCTGAAATCCACAGCCTTTCCTCCCTTGATGACGACGGTTCCCTCACCGAGCCCTTTAAAGGAGTGGAACACGATCTTTCCTTCCACGTTGGTCTCCTTTGGTGCAATGTAAACGCTCCCCGCTGGAAGGTTCCCAAACTTGCCCGGCTTGGAGTAGTCCCCGTCGTCAAGTACCCAGCTTCTGTCGGAGACATCGAGCCTCAGGAGCGTCCCGAACCTGTTGGTAATTTTTATTATGTGTGCGTTCTTGACCGCCTTGTAGACACGGTCTGTTATGCTCTTGAGTTCCTTGTAGTCCACGTCGACGGCCCTCCGGATAATTTCTTCGTTTATGGTGGGAAGGGTTACCCCCCGGGCTCCCACTTTCGTTGCCTCCAGGCGGGCCTTCGTGTGGGTGAGTGAATAGGTTGTTGGGGCGATAAACACATCCGAGGCCTTCATGGCTTCGGCCACCACTCGGGGAGGCTCGGCTCCGTGGTGGCCCGTGGGCTTCATGACGATATAGGAAACGGTTCCTCCCACGGCCTCCGCTGCCAGGGCAAAGGCCCGTCCTATCTCCTCCTTGTTGTGGTCAGTGATTATAACCACTTCTTCTCCTGGCTTTATCTTGAGAGACTCTGTGACCGCCCTGAAAACTCCCCGCATGATACCTATCATGCTACAATTATACTCCCGAACTGCTTAAAACGAGAAGGAGTCCTATACCACCATGGACATCCGGAGGCTGGCAGACTTTGCCGCCAAGGTGAATATCGCCTTCCCCACGGCAGAGGAGTACGGTGGGCTGTCAGGGTTCTACGACTGGGGAATTAGGGGTTCCCAGTTGAAGAAAAACGTGAAGGACGTCTGGTGGAGGTACTTCGTCGAGAGGAAGGACTTTGTAGTGGGCTTGGATGGATCCATAGTAACCCATCCTCGCGTCTGGGAGGCCTCGGGCCACGTGGAGGAGTTCCACGACCCCATCACCCGCTGTAGGTCCTGCGGCCGCACCTTCCGGGCGGATCACCTCATAGAGGACCTCACGGGGAAGAGCGTGGAGGGCGCTTCCCTGGAGGAAATCAACAAGATTCTATCGGACCTACGGTGCCCCGCCTGCGGGGGCGAGTTGGAGCCGGCCACCTACTTCAACCTCATGTTCGAGACGAGGGTGGGTCCCTATGGTGGGATCACGTCTTACCTCCGGCCCGAGACGGCCCAGCTCATCTTCGCCGACTTCCCCCGCCTCTACATAGGGAACAGGAAGCGGATCCCTTTCGCCGTTGCCCAGATGGGCAAGGCCTACCGCAACGAGATATCCCCAAGGAACTTCCTCTTCCGGCTAAGGGAGTTCGAGCAAATGGAGATAGAGTTCTTCTTTGATCCGGAAGATGACGCCTGTCCCTTCTACGACGACGTGAAGGACTACGAGGTCCTCACCCTCACGGTGGAGGACCAGGAAAACGGAAGGGACGGGGAGGTCCGCCGGGTCTCCGAGGTCGTCGGTGATTACCCCGGCCGGGAGTGGATGGTCTACTGGGTCGTGGAGTCCCTGAGGTTCCTGGAGCTCGTGGGCGTGGACATGGGCAGGGTCCGGATTCGTCAGCAGCTTCCCGACGAGAGGGCCCACTACTCCATGGACACCTGGGACGTGGAGTTTCGCTTTGACGACCTGGGTTGGAAGGAGATCGAGGGTGTTGCCCACCGCTCCGACTACGACCTTTCCAGACACGCCAAGTACTCTGGGAACGACAAGTACAGGATAAAGCGGGAGGACGGAACGGAGTTCGTCCCCTGGGTGATAGAACCCTCCTTTGGCGTGGAGAGGGTGATCTTGTCCATCCTCTACTCCTCCTACCGGGAGGACGAAAAGCGGGTCTGGTTGTCCTTCAAGCCTTGGGTTGCCCCAGTCCAGGTGGCCGTCTTCCCCCTCGTGTCCAAGGACGGCCTCCCCGAAAAGGCAACGAAGATCCGGGACCTCCTCCGAAGGTTCTTCAGGGTGGAGTACGATGAGAAGGGGAGCATAGGGAAGCGGTATCGGAGACAGGACGAGGTAGGTACGCCCTACGCCGTTACGGTCGACTACCAGACGTTAGAGGACAACACCGTCACCGTGAGGGAGCGGGACTCCATGGCCCAGGAGCGGGTAGGTGTGGACGACCTCGTGGACTACCTCCTGGAGAGGATGTCATGGTAGACTGGGAGGAGATGAGGCGGATAGAGGAGGAAGTCCACCGCTGTGTCCGCTGTCCGCTTCACAAGACCAGGACAAATCCCGTTCCAGGTGAGGGAGGTTTTAGAAAGGGTATTCTGTTTATAGGGGAGGCTCCCGGGAAGAACGAGGACCTGCAGGGGCGTCCCTTCGTGGGAAGGGCAGGGAAGTTATTGGACGAGCTCCTTTCCTCCATAGGCCTCACAAGGGAAGATGTATACATAACAAACGTCCTCAAGTGTCGTCCCCCCAACAACAGGGACCCCACTCCCTCCGAGATCTCCGCCTGCTCCCCCTACCTGGAGCGCCAGATCGTGGCCCTCTCCCCCAAGCTCATCGTCACCCTCGGCCGCTTTGCCTGGGCCTGGACTTGCGAACGCTTTGGCATCCCATACAGAAAACTCAGCGACGCCCGGGGAAAACTCTACATCTCCTCCACGCTCCTTGGAACCATTCGCGTTTTCCCCACCTTCCACCCGGCCGCCGCCCTCCGGAGAAAGGAGCTGGTAGATGTTATGAGGGAAGACTTTCAGGAGATCCGACGGATCGTTGAAGGACTACCTCCCTGAACCTCGCGGCGTCTTCGCACATCCAGACGTTGTTGAAGACGACGTAGACCTCCCCTCCCAGTTCTCCGACGTAGCGGGCCAACCATTCCAAGTCCTCGTCTGTGTACCTATACTTGTACATCCTCTCCCCCGGTGGGCTCCCATGTAGTCTGAAGTAGAAGGGGTCGCCCCGAAGGGACCGCCTGTCAAAGGGGTCCACCACGTGGACGGCGTCAGACCTTTCCAACAACCTCTTAACCTCTTCGTCCTTCCAGCCCCTCAGTTCAAAGCCATAAACGAAGTCCTCTGGGATGATGCTTAGGAGGTCCAGGATGTTGTTCAAGTTCTCTTCACTGAATCTAAAGCTCCTCGGCGCCTGGAACAGAATGAAGAATGCTCTCAGGGCCCTGCTAACTTCGATCAACTTCTCAACTTCCTCTTCCACGTTCTTGAACCTCTTCTCGTGGGTTATGGAGCGGTGTGCCTTCACTGAGAACTTGAATCCCTCGCCGGCTTCCCTTCTCCAGCGCTGAGCGGTTTCGACCCTTGGAAACCTGTAAAAAGTTGAGTTAACTTCGATGAAGTTGAACGTGCGTGCGTAGGCGTTTAGCACCGAGGAGAAACGATCTTTCCAATTTTCGCCGTACACCAGCTTTGGTCTGAAGGAACTCCATCCGGCACAGCCTACAACAACCCCAGAATCCTTTCCCTGTATGCTATCACCTCCCCCACCACGTTCCAGGTGTTGAGGGGCTCCTCCCAGAGGGAAATCCTTTCGTCGTGGGAGTATTCCTGGTAGAAGGGCCCCTGGGCAAAGGCCCCCACCAGGACGGCGAGCTTATCTCTTCCCACCCAGTCCGTCCTCCTCTCTCCCTCCTCGTCCAGGAGAACGAGGGCGTAGCCCTCCTCCTTCCAGGACCTGAGGAGCTCGTTCACATCCGTTTCCAGTGGGTGGACCCTGGGTGTGTCGATTCCCCGGAGCACCTTGCTGATGATCCCGATGAACCTCGAATAGCCCCTGGGGAGCCTCGTCCCCTTCTCCACGTGGAAGAGTTTCCCCTCCACCGTGTGGACGTAGACGTCCAGGAGCCCCTTCTTGGCGAGGGGACTCTCCAGGGCGTAAAGTAGGGTGAAGTGGACAATGTCGGGTCTGCCCCACTTCCCGGGGTAGTCCTTTTCCTTGAGGATGGAGAAGTGGTAGTTCACGTCCAGGATGGCCTCGTGGGGCTTTCTCCCGAACCTCTTGCACCAGTTCCTCACGGTGGGGTGGTCCCTGAACTTCCTGGGGACTATGGCCAGGGCCGATTCGAGCAGCAAGAGCCTCATCTCCACGGTATAAAAATACCCCAAACCATCTTATAACGTGGACCTGGGAAGGCTGATGGAGGAGGGTAAGCGGTTCTTGTCGAAGATGCCCAGATCGGGCCGCTTTCTCCTGATCGCGGACAACGACACGGATGGGATCGTGGCAGCCCACCTCTTCGCCCGCTATTTCCACAGGAGGAGCCCCTATTCCTCCTTGCTCATCGTGGTGACCAACCGGGACAGGGTGTTGGACGTTTTGAGAGAACATCCTGGCTACGTGCCCGTATTCCTGGACATAACTCCTTCTGAGGATGTGGTCAAGTACCTCGAGGCCGAGAAGAGAACCGCCTATGTGATAGACCACCATCCCTGCTCCTGCGACGGCCCCCTCGTCCTCTTCAACCCCCATCTCCTCAACATACCCAACGCCTCCCGCTACAACACGGGATTCCTGGTCTACGTCCTCTTCCGGGACGAGGTGGTGAAGGGAGGGGACCTCTGGAAGGTGGCCGTCTCCTCCTTCGGGGACTCCTCCTACGACTTCCTGAAGCCCCACTTCTACGGGCTGGACAAGAGAACCGTGGAGCTGGCCTCCCACATGGTGGGCTCGGGCGAGGAGAAGGACCTGCCCCTCATCTTCTCGGCCCTGGAAGAGGCGGAGGGCATCGACGACTTCGTGGGCAACGAGGACCTGCTCAGGTTGAAAGAGGACTTCGAGAGGAAGCTAAAGGAGCTCGTCAGCAACATAGAGGAGTACAGCCTCTACAGGGACAAGACACTTTTGGTGGCCCTCCTCCCGCCGGAGTTCTCCCGCTTCAAGTCCGCCGTCGCCACCGTCTACTCCAAGAGGAATCCTGACCTCGTGGTGGCCGTGGGGACGAAGGAGAACGGCTGGTACAGCTTTTCTCTCCGGTGCCAGAACGCCCAGGAACGCGGGATGCACCTCGGTGTCTTCGCGAGGGACGAGGCGAGGAAGTGGGGCACGAGGGGAGGCGGTCACGCCCCTGCGGCCGGCCTGCGGGTCCCCCTCGAGGCCTTGGACGAGTTCGTGGCAGACATAAGGACCTACGTCATGGAGAAGATTGGTTGAGTAACTTTTTCACGATGGTGAGGGCCTTTTCGACGTCCTCCACGTAGAGGAAGGCCCTTTCGCCCTTTCCACCTCCCTTGGCACCCACCTTCCTCAGCGCCTCCGCCACTTCTTGGGCCCTCTTCCCGAAGACCATCACATTGGGTCTTCCCTTCCTCGACACCACCACCAGGTCCTTTCCGTACCTCTCGTAGACGAGGGTGGCCAGCTTCGGATCTGACTCCTCCATTACAAGAATACCGTCCTTTATCTGCTCAACGAGGACATCCGCCAGTCTTTTCTTCTCTTTTTCCAGCTCCTTTTCGAGCTCCTTTACCCTCTCGAAGAACTTCTCGGCGGTTCTGGGGACGTCCCTCATCCCCACCCTGAAGACATCGGCGGTCCGCCGGAGGATTTTCTCCATTTCCTGGACATATTCCACCGCCGCCGGCCCCGCCTTGAATTCTATCCTCTCAATCCCGTCCGCCACGCTCTTCCTCCCGATGACCTTTATCAGCCCTATCTCTCCCGTGCTCCTCACGTGGGTACCTCCACATGCCTCCACGTCGACGCTCTCGATCTCCACGATCCTCAGGACCTTCCCGGGCACGGCCCCTCCCC
>JALUER010000106.1 GCA_027043825.1 Microcaldota archaeon | reverse complement strand
CTCCACCCCCTTCCTCACCCCCCTCCTCTCCTTGAAGTAAGAACGTAGTGTCTGAACTGTCTGCTCCCCTTTTAACACCCTCTCGATGATGGTCTCCAAGAACTCCTCGTCCCTCAACCTCCTCCTCACCCTCTCTATCTTGGGCCGGTAGTGGAGGTAGGCAAGGTAGGCCGCCGCCAGGGCGTCCCGGGCGTGGTCGTCCACCTTCACCTTGAACCTTCTTGCTATCTCGTCCTTCTCCTTTTCGGGCACCTCGGAAGGTGGCGTGAAGAGCACGGCTCCGAAGGAAGTGGCAACCCGCTCCACGACGGTAGGGGGTCTGGGCACGTCGGATGCCACTATGACGGGCCTTCCGTGTTGAAGAATAACTTTTTCGATCTCTTTGATCCCAATTCCCCTCTTGGACGTGATGAAAAGAAGTTTAGCAGAAAAAGAAAGGAGGGCAATGCCCGTCGTCGTCCCCGGGTCGATCCCTGCTATCACCCGCTTCATTTACCCACCGACGCTTTTACCGGCCAGGTAGAGCACCGTGTTCACCAAGACGTGCCTGATCTTCCAGGGCTCGAAGTTGAAGTGTATTACTTTACCCCCGAAGATGTTCTGGCTCGCAGTCACGCCGAGGTAGACGGCTGTCGGGTTGTCAAGACCTCCCTCGTAGATGTCGGCGATGTCCGTTCCGCTCTTGGAGAGCTGGAGCCTCTTTATCGCCGTCGGGGATGGCAGGTCTATCTCTTCGAAGCCCTTCATGATGGGGTGGTCCGGGTCGATGGTGTAGAGGACCGAATCGCCGATGCTCTCGGGGACGCAGGTCTCCTCGCTGTCACACTCCACGGGCATGAAGTCGCTGAGGTAAAGCCAGCCCACCCACTCCCTGGCGTTGGGGTCGCACTCGGTTCCGAGGATGTCACACTGGGGCACGTAGGTGCCTGAGTTCAGCACCACGATCATCTTCCCGCCGGCCTTGAGGTACTTCTGGAGTTCCAACCTCTGTTCCTTGGAAAGAGTTGGCTTGGAGTCTGTCTCGTAGAGGATGACCACGTCGGTGTCGGCGAACTGCTGGGCGAAGATCCGTTTGTTGGGGGTGAGCGTCATGGTTCTGGTCTTGATCTTGTAGTAGGAAGACTCGCTCTGGAGAACCTGAATGGTGTTCTGTATGCCGGGGTCGGTCGGGTTGTCCGTCAGTATCATGACGGAGACCGGCTGGCTGAACCCTGGAATGACGCTGAGGTCAATGAAGCCCATCTTGACCGCGAAGATCAGTGCAAGAATAATCAGGAGCGCCACGGGGAGAGCGGCTTCCATGTACTTGGTCTTCCTCTTCTGGGCCTCCTCCTGGGCGGCGGCCATTGCCAGCGCGGCCATGAGGGCCGCGTCGTCTCCGCCGCCCCTTCCTCCTCCTTGTCCTGCGCCGCCATACATTCAGATCACCACATATAAGAATGATTCCTTCTATTTAAATGGTTATGTTACCACTCGGCAGAGGTTAAAGAGTATGAGGAGGTGGTGCTTCCCGGCCAGTTCCGGGGGGTATGCCAGGTAAAAGACCCGGTAACCGGTGCGGACGAGAGCCGGATAGGGAGGTTTCGCCCCCTCTACCCCTTCCACGTTGACGATGCTTGCCACCACCTTCGGACTGCCGAACACCGTGTCCCCAAGGAGTTGGGTGGCCGCAAATGTCGTGTCCAGGTCCACCCTCCTCGGGAGCCCCTCCGTCAGAATGTCAGGCTCCACCAGGACCTCCCCGGAGAAGGCGTTCTCCTCACCTATGTTTGTCAGGTACCTTAGCCCCAGTACGCTCGTCCCGAAGTCTATGACGGTTCCGTCCTCCTTCTTCCTGTCCCAGACGTTGACGATCCCTTCCCTGTTCTCCTCACCC
>JALUER010000105.1 GCA_027043825.1 Microcaldota archaeon | reverse complement strand
GGTAGAAGGCTTCCTCCAATTCCCTTTCCACCACCACGTCCCGGAGCCTCCTCACCTCCAGGGGGGCATCCCCCATCTTACCGACACCGGTTCCTACGTGGAGCTGGTCCACCCCAAAGAGACGGTAGAACTTGGCGTATACTTCGAAGTTCACGCCGAACTCCGCCCTGTGGTGGGCGGCGTAGCCTGCCCTGTGTCCGTGTATCCAGATGCCCAGCTTCCTGGCCTCATCTATGATCTCCTTCACCACCGCCATGCCCATGACGAAGACATCGATCATAGCGGTTTTGTGTCCCCTTTCGTGGAGGTACTCTAACCTCTCTATCATCCTCTCGACGTTGGAGTCGGTGATGTTGACCGAGTAGACCTTCTTCTCGCCGGTCTCTAACTCTGCCCTGTCCAGGAGCTCGAAGGCCCTGTCAAACCGCTCCTTCCAGGGACAGAATTCCTGGTCTACGAGGTTTTCATCATCCTTTACGAGGTCCAGCCCGTTGCTCCAGGCCTTATAGGCCACTTCGGCCCATTCGGAGGGAGAAAGGCCCACCTTGGGCTTGACGATGGTCCCCACCAGGGGCCGATCCTTAACCCCCAAGTACTTCCTTATCCCTTCCATTCCCAGCTCGGGCCCCTTGAACTGCCTTTGGTATTCTTCCGGGATGGATATATCCCCTATGTAGAGCCCCTCCAGTATTCCCATGCCGAAGATGTTCCCCAGCACACTGGCCATGAACTGTAGGACGTTTTTCCTGTCAAAGTGTTCGATGGGGTAGGCGATCCAGGCAAAGCCCGCGTTGTCGGAGGTATGTTCTAACCGGAAGACCTTGGCCGAGTATTCCTTGAAGACCTTCTCATTCATGGTCTTTACGGGTGTCCAGGTGCCCGTGGAGCTCTCAGCTGCCACCTCGTTGGCCAGCTTCTCCAGTGGGGCCCTCCCCCTTATCCAGGCGAGGACGACGAAGTCCCTCTTGGGGTCAGGTTCGTAGTCCAGGTGTAGGTAGCTCCGCTTCTCCATGGATGGATAAAGGACCCCCTCTTTTTATTCCTTGCAGGGTATGGCGGCAAGGATCTTCTCCCTCTCCACTCTCCCCTCTTCCCCGTACTCTTCAATAACCTTCCATTTCTTCTCCATCTCAGGGAGGAAATCCCTCCACTCGTCACAGGGGGTTGTTAAAAGGAAGAAGCCTATGAAGTGGGGGTCCCAGACGGCCAGGGCGTCGGAGAACCGGAGGACGTGGCCGTACTCTGTTTTGGGTGATCCCTTGCTGCCGTGGTTCCGGATGGCGTCGGTTATGTAGAAGATAGCTTCTTCGTCGAGTTCCAGCTCTCTCAGTCGTTCCTTCACTGCCTCTGCCCCTATCTTGGCGTGATCCTTTGGGGAAACGGCGTAGCCCACGTCGTGGAGCCAGGCGGCGGTGGTCAGAAGGGGAACTTTTAGTCCCTTCTCTTTGCCCAACTTCCTGGCCCAGTGCACCACCCGCTCGGTGTGATAGAAGAGGTCCTTGTGGTGGAAGAGAGAGTAGGCCACCGCTGCGGCCTCCCACTGGAGAAGGGAAAGGTCCCTCGATCTCAATAACCTGAGGGCTTCCCGAAGCTCCATATAATAAGATGGTCCCCCTTATTTAAGGGGATGATGATACTCGCTCTTTCCGAAGGGTGAGGAGACCGGCAGTGTCTGACCTTTTAAACTTGCCTCCCTTCTTCCTATGTGAACCTCCAGCACATCCTCCTCCGCTATCACACGGTAGTATTCATCGGGTGTTCCCGCCACCCAGGAAAGCCCTCCTACGACGTGCCCCGGGCCATGAAGGACCACGGCTTTTTCGTGGTCTGCGTGAACCCCCTGGCGGAAGAGCCCATCATGAACGCCCCCACCTACCGGCGCATCGAGGAGGTACCGGATAAATACTTGGAGATCGTGGACGTCTTCAGGCCTTCCCGGGAGATTCCCCTCATCGTTAGGCACCTCATCCACCACGGGAAGGTTCCCAAGGTCTTCTGGATGCAGGAGGGCATCCGATCCTCCTTCGCCAAAGAGGCGCTTTCTCCCCTCGGGGTGGAGGTGGTGGAAGATCGCTGTATCCTGAAGGCCTACCTCTCCCTCCTCTCCCGGCGGGACGAGGTCTACGCGAGCATCCTAAAGTTCGTCCGGGTCTACGCCAGGGCCAGGGGTTACGCCCTGAACCCGGACCCGGAGAAACTCGACGAGATCGTCCTGGCACTTGCCTACAACCAGAGAACTCACGGCTACCGCTTCTGCCCCTGTCGACCCCTCTCCGGCAACTTCGAGGAGGACAAGAAGAAGATCTGTCCCTGTGTCTGGCACGAAGAGGAGATAAAAAGAGACGGCCACTGTAGGTGCGGCCTCTTCTGGAATCCGGAAAGGCTCGAATAAGATATCTTGTCTTATACGACTCCCTAATAAAACCCCCTGCCATATACTTACGTGGACGAGCCCGTCAGGATAACGAGGGAGGGTGTGAGAAAGTTAAGGGAACGGAACAGGATAGTCAAGAAACTGGGAGAGCTCCTTGCGGAGATGGAGAGGCACGATCCCTCCATAGGGGAGATTAGGAAGCTCGTGGAGGGCATGGGGGCTTCGGATATCTCCGTTCTCATACGAAGGGACGCTTCCATCCGCGAGGAGCCGGGTTTCACCGGGAAGGAAATAGACCTGGGCTATATGAGCCACGTGGTTTTCTCCAAGAAAGAATCAGATAGGTCCAAACTTCGTCTCCTCGCGGCTACTCTCCTACACGAGGCGACCCACGTCCTTGGATACGGCGAGTTCCCGGCCTGGTACATTAACTTCTACGTTGTGAAGAAGCTCCTCGGAAGGAGGGGTCTGAAGAGGTTCTTGGAGCAGTACGAGCTGGGACGTCGTCCCATGAGAACGCTCTACGACCGGTACAAGCGTCGCTTCAGGGTTATCCGCCTCCTTTCCGGTGTCAAGGAAAGCCCCAAGGATTTCTCCTTTCCAGAGATGAGGGCGTTCCGCTGGCTCCTCGGGCGGGGTGTACCTCCTTCCTCTAAGAACGTGAAAAAATGGTTGGAGGGATCCAGGGACTTCCACGAGGCGATGGCGAAGCGATCCCTGGGCTTGGCCTCCCCCGAGGAGCTCTTCAGGACCGGGGTGGTGAATGAAGAGGTCCTTTCTTATCTTTTGAAACTCGCCAAGAAGGACCCGGAGAAGTACGCTGCACTCCTATCCGAGGGGCCAAGGATTTCTAATTTTTTCAGGCTTAAGAAAAAGTGAGAGCCCCGGGCGGGATCACCGAACGGCCAAGTTCTTTGGCCGGGCGAGTGTAGGGTGCTCGTCACTTCGTTCGAGCACCCTCCAGGTTCGATCTCGGGAGGGTGGTCGGAGCGGAGGTGGAGACCACCCCTACCACGGGGTTATAGGGGTGGATACCCCATGAGAGAAGCCCCGGGCGGGATTCGAACCCGCGACCTCCCGCTTACGAGGCGGGCGCTCTGCCGGGCTGAGCTACCGGGGCACCAAGTTCTTTGGTGGGGTATGCCTCGCGGTTTAAAGTTGAGGCGTAACTTTAATTAAAAGGGTGGGCGATGAGGAGGGCTCGACTGTCTGAGGAGTGATGAGCCCTACCGCGACCGAGCCCTTGCATACTCCTTCATCTTTGGTTTTATCAGTCCGTTTCTACCTGCTGACGTCGAAGGATAGGAGGAAGTGTAAAAAACAATAGAACTAAGGGGAGGGGATCCCTCCTTTCGAAACCCCGCAGTGCGTAGGGCCGAGCGGAGCGAGTGCCCTACCCGCTCGCGCGTCAACGGAGCATCGGTTGAGTGGGCCCGCCCGGATTCGAACCGGGGACCTCCTCCGCGTGAGGGAGGCGTCATACCGGGCTAGACCACGGGCCCACATTGACGAACGGGTTAAGGACCGTACCTGTCCTGGGACGCACCATTCCCTGCCACGACTCAGGGATCTACTATCTGTGGTGATGGTTAGGTGTTAAAAGGGTTCTCGAAGGTTTAAGGAATCTACCAACCTTCTTTACTCCGTGGGTCTCTGGTCCGTTGTAATCGCCACCTTGCTGGATAGTCTCACGGGCCTCGTGGGAGTATTCTCGCTCTTTATCAGAGAGGAAATGCTTTCCAAGGTAGTGAAGACCATGGTGGCCTTTGCGGCTGGCACCATGTTGGGAGGGGCGCTCCTCCACATGCTCCCCAGGGCGGCTTCTTCCTTCCCCTGGGCCGGTGAGGTTGCTGCCCTCGGTTTCATATCGTTCTTTCTACTCGAGCGGATACTCCACTGGCACCACTGCCACGAGGGTGTCTGTGAGGTTCACCCCATCACTTCCCTTACCATCGTGGGGGACTCCCTCCATAACCTCATAGACGGGGTGATCATAGCGGCAGCCTTTCACGCAGATCCCGCCCTCGGCTGGCTAACTACATTCCTCATCATAGCCCACGAGGTGCCCCAGGAACTGGGCAACTTTTTAATCCTCGTATATGGCGGTATGAAGAAGGAGAGGGCCGTCTTGTGGACCTTCTTCTCCCAGGCGACCTGCATACTGGGTGGTATCCTTGGTTGGTTTTTCATACCCAAGGAGATGGTCCTCCCAGTTATTGCCTTCGCCGCGGGTGGCTTCCTCTATATATCTGCATCCGACTTGGTGCCGGAGCTCCACAAGGAAAAGGATCTTAAGAAGTCTTTGGTTTCCTTTCTCTGGTTCCTGACGGGCCTTGCCTTCATGGAGGTAATGAAGCTTGTCCGGTGAAGGTATAGGAAGGGTCTGGGTCAATACCACGGCAGTGGAGAACATAGCCCGGGGGGCGCTCCACATATACGCCCAGAACGTGGAGAGGGTGGATGCATCTCCCGGTGACTGGGTAGAGGTGCTCCATGGAGGGGAGACCCTTGCCTACGGCTTCTATTCTCCTTCCTCTTCCATCCCCGTTAAGGTCTACTCCTGGGAGGATGAAGACCCCCGGGAGGTGATACTCCAGAGGCTTGAGTGGTTGTGGAAGAGAAAGAGGCGGCTCTATCCCACTACCTTCCGGCACGTCTTTGCAGAGGGAGATCTCGTCCCTGGCCTCATCGTGGACGTGTATGGACTCGAGGTGGCGGCTCTAAAGGTGAACGTGCTTGGATTAGAGCGCTTCAAGGAGGATATAGCGGACTTTCTTGTTGAAAAGGGCGTGGAGAACGTGGTGGAACGTAACGAGGGAAAGGGAAGAAAGAAGGAGGGCCTCCCGCTCCGGAAGGGCCTCCTCCGGGGGAAGACATATAGGAGCGTTATAAAGGAAGGAAATGTTGAGTTCATCGTGGATGTCTTGAAAGGTCAGAAGACGGGCTTCTACCTGGATCAGAGGGAGAACAGGGTCTTCTCCGAGAAGATTGGAGAGGGGCGTGCCCTCGACGTCTTCTCCTACACAGGGGGTTTCGGTGTCCACCTTGCCGCGGCGGGGGCCTCCGTCACCTTCGTGGAGATGGGAAAGTGGGAGAGCGGGATGATAGAGAAGAACCTGGAACTGAACGGAGTAGAGGGGAGGATCATCCGGGGAGACGCCGTGGACGTGTTGAAACGGTTGTTAGAACAGAGGGAGTCCTTTGACGTGGTTTCCCTTGACCCACCAGCCCTTGCCAAGGAGGGAAGGGATGTAGAGAAGGCAAAACGGATGTACTTTCTCCTCAATAGGTTGGCAATCAGGCTCCTGAAGCCGGGGGGCATCCTCCTCTCCTCGTCCTGCACACACTTCCTCTCTCCGAGGGAGTTCCTCGGGATCGTCAGGGGAGCTGCCCAGAAGGAGGGAAGGAGGTTGAGGATGCTGGGCTCCCTCAGGGGTCAGGCACCGGACCACACGGTGTACTTACCCCAGCCCGAGACCCAGTACCTGAAGCACGGCGTCTTCGAGGTGGAATGATGTGGAAGGAACTTGAAGAGGTCGCCAGGAAGGTAGCGGGGAAGAGGGTGCTTCTCCAGGTTCCCGAGGGCCTGAAGACGGAAGTGGAGCGGATGGTGGAGGTGCTTGAAAGGCACGGTGCCGAGGTCTTTGTGGACGTGGACCCTACCTACGGCGCCTGTGACGTGAGAATGAACGAGGCCAGGTCCGTGGGGGCGGACGTGATAGTTCACGTGGGTCATGCCCCGATGTTAGACTTATCCAACGTCTACTACGTCGAGTGGAGGAAAGAGGCAAACATCCCGAAGATATTAGAAGTTATTTCAAGTTTAGCTGAGCAAAAGAAGGTCTGTTTCGCCACTACTGTTAACTTCCGCTGGACGGTGGATGAAGTTCGAAAGATCCCAAACGTGGTGGTTGGAAAAGGTTCCTGGCGCATACGGTACCCAGGAGTGGTTCTTGGCTGTGATACAACCTCCTGTAACGTGGAGGCGGACGTCAACGTCTTCCTGGGGGACGGGCACTTCCACCCCATGGCAATATGGGTTAACACACGACGCCCTACCTATGTCGTCACCCCGCAGGGAGATATGGTGGAAGTGAACTACGAGCGGGTGCTGAGAAGGCGTCTGGCGCTAATAGGGGCCCTGGAGGGGAAGAGGGTAGGTATTATCGTCTCCTCCAAGGTGGGGCAGAACAGGAGGGACCTGGCCCTCTACCTTGCCAGGCTCGCGAGGGAGAGGGGATACACACCCCACCTCTACGTCTCTGACTACATCGATCCCCTCTACCTCCTCGGCCTCCCCGACGACTTCTACGTCTACACCGGGTGCCCCAGAGTTCCCATAGACGACGCGGAGAGGTATGAAAAACCCCTCCTCACCCCGGAAGAATTTCTCTACAAGTTGGGACTGTTGAAGGACCTGTACATCGGCTGGACTACCGCAGCTCAGCTAAGAGGTACCGGGGAGTCTGATCGGTGATCTCTACCCTGTTCCATGCCCCGAGAATACCGTTTTTCACGAGGACAAGCCTGTAGTTCTGTAGCCGCCCCTTGTTCCATCCCCTTTTACCCTCTTCCAGGACGAGGACTTTCTGCCGGGTTCCCACGTACTTCCTGTACCGCTCCAGGACGACCCTCTCGTGGACCTCGGTGATGTACTTCGACCTCCTTTTCTTCTCGTTGGATGGAATCCGGCCC
>JALUER010000104.1 GCA_027043825.1 Microcaldota archaeon | reverse complement strand
GGATTGGCACCCTCTGTGCCTGGGTCGACCGCTGGGGGAAGCTCCACGTGGTCTGGCGTTAGGGTTAAATAACAGGGTGTCCTATTTTAGCCGGTGATAGCATGAGGGGTCAGGCGTTCGAGGTATTCAGGCTGCTTATAGCGGCGGTGGTAGCCGGGGCAATACTGATGGTCCTCCTCGGGCTCATACAGAACCTTGTGACACCCACCACCGACCCGCAGACGGCAGCGGCCCAGCTGGTGAAGAAGTACTCCCGGTATGGGGGAGCGGGGTCTACGGACTTGATCGATTTCAGGAAGGGGATGACGATAGACGCGAAGGCCATAGCGAGGGAGGCATATCTGGACGAGGACTGCGTAAGGGTGAAGTCCACCGTAAACTATTTCGACTGTGAAAACGAGTGGAGTGATTTCTGTGAGTATACAGGTACAACTGGAACAAAGGCCATGATAAAGGTAAGATGTGACATAAAGAGCGGGTTTAGTGGAGCTACTGGAGACTTTGGCAATGTAAACTTCGGGGATAGATGTGCCGACGACTCTATGGCCTGTGCCATCCTCATAACCAGATGAGTTTTATACCCCCTTTTCTTTTTCCTAACATGAGGGCAGGCAGTGACTGGAGCACGATCTACCTCCTGGTGGTTGCCATCGTGGCGGCGTTGCTCATCTTTGGGGTGGTGAAGCCCTCTATGGCCAAAGGGTACCGGGTGGTAAAGTGAAGGGCGTGGAAGCTCCCTTCCAGTTGGTGGTGTCCGTCATCGCCATGCTCATGGTCTTGGTCTTAGCCTACACCGTCCTGGCAAACGCCACCAAGGAGGACTGTAACCGGAAGTGGGAGATCGAGCTGGGGAAGTTCTCCTCGGCACTCTCCACAGCCATACACGGGAGCGCCCCCACCAAGGTGAGCAACACCTTTGACTTCCGCTGCGGGAACGCCACGAGGTACACCCTTTACCTGAGGACGGCTTCCAGTTCAACCTGCCTGAGGGTGTGCGGGAGCTCTGAGGGGAGCGGCTGCGCCTTCTTTGAACTCAGGGCCGAAGAGGTGAGGGGATCCGAGAGTGAGGTAGTGGGGGACGTCTTCTCCTGCGTGGAGGGGGCCTCCAAGTACCTCGACCTCACCAGTGATGGTTGTCCCTCCGGCTTCGAGAACGTAGTGGACGAGCTCCAGAACAACGGAGTAGAGCTCTCCAGACCCTTCGGGAGGTTCATCGTGAAGAGGATCCTTGAGACCGGGGAGCCCATCGCCATCTGCCTGGGTGGTTGAGGTGCTGGACTACATCCTCTCGAGGCTCGTGATCCTTGCTTTCCTCCTCCTCATCGTGGGGCTTCTCGTCTCCTACCAGAACTTCCTGGGAACCTTCTTCCTGGCAGGTTCCGCCAAGAACATGGCCGTGGACGTGGCCGAAAAGATCAGGGGAACCATATCAAACCTCTCGGTGGCCAACGAGTCCCGCAAGATCCGACTCCCTCCGTTCATACAGAGTGGTCCCGTGAGGAGCCCCTATAAGCTCATACTTGGGTGCAAGGAAGACGGGGACAAGAAGGTGCTGGGGATAGGGATAGAGGGGCCCCGGGGAAACCTCCTCTATGCCAAGAAGATCGAGATATACATACCCGGCCTCTCCGTGGAGCTCAACTACGCCCGGGAGTTCAACGGTGGAGAGGTTATGCTGATTAAAAAGGAGGTCAGCCCAAGTAGTGTTAGTATCACCATAGGGAACTGCCACGACGACGTGACCTGTGGGGTCGTGGAGACGTCAGGTGGTTGCGGATGAGGGGAACCAGCCTCATGGACATGACGACGCTCGTGCCCATAGTGCTCGCCCTCCTCCTCTTCTTCGGTAGCGTGGTGTCTGCCATAAACACCGTGTCGGAGAAGAACAGGAAGATTGACCTGGTC
>JALUER010000103.1 GCA_027043825.1 Microcaldota archaeon | reverse complement strand
GACGGGAACGTGGAGGTAAAGGGGATAGCCTTCTTCGGGGAGTGTGTGAGTGGGTATTCTTGCTTCTACGGGAGGTTAGAGGAGTACAGGGGTGAGAGGGAGGTTGTCATACTGGGATACTCTTGAGTGGTTCGGGAAGGGCGTCCTCCTGGGGGCGGTGCCGGGGCTCCACCCCATGTTGCTCAAGGTGAGCGATCCCTACCTCCTCGGCGTCCTCTACGGGGCCTTTACCGGCACGGGCATCGTCCTGGCAAGGAAGGGCATATACCACCCGGACACGGCGGGTGAAGGGCCCTTTACCCTGAGGGACGTCCTCTTTGGGCTGGCGATCGGGATCGCCCTCTTACCAGTGGCCTTCATCCTCTACTCGGTGGAGCTACCAAGGTCTGTCCTCTTCGTGGTGCTGGTGGCAGGGATGGTCCCTCTTCTCAGGAATCCCCTGGCGTTCCTTCTCTCCTCCGTCCTGGGGCTCGTCTTACTCAGGCACCCCTCGCCAGTGGCCTTCCCCCTCGCCAGCGGACTACTCTACCTCTTCGGGATGCGGTTCGTCCTGGGAGGGGAGGTGGTGGGGAAAGGGGGTGATGTGAAGAAGGGCGTGGTGGCGTCCCTCCTGACGGGCTACTTTCCGGCCCTGCCGGCCTCCGCCTGGAGCAGGGTGGTGGGGAGGGGCAGTATCGCGGTGGCGGCGCTACTGACCCCCATATACTCGCTGGTAAACCTGTACTACGGGAAGACGAGGGCCGCCATGACTGCCTTCATCCCCTACCCAGACCCCCACGTGCTCCTCATCACGGGGGTGGCCTTTGTACTCTCGGCCCTCGTGATCCTTTCCCTGGCAGAGATTGTACGAATGGAGGAGATCCGCATTCCGAGGGAGGTAGGGGCGTTCGTTCTCCTCCTCCACGCTATCTACCTCGGCATCGGAAACCTCTTGGCCCTTTTAGCATCTGCCGCCCTCGTCTACCTCACGAAGAAGGGAGACCCGGCCTCCTACTTCGGCTTCCTGGTGGTGCCGACCCTTGTCTACTACGCGTAGTAGTATTCCCCTTTCTTCCTCTGTTCTACGTCCTTCTGGGAGCCGGGCTTGTTTATCCTGGGCCTCCCCGTGTGGGGGTCCCTCCGGAAGGTGATGCCCAGGTACTTCAAGAGCTCGTTCATACCCTCCCTCTTGTCCTTGGGGGCGGAGGCACGCCCCTCCTTTCCAGGGGTACCCAGGAAGACCATGATGCGGTCGCTTATGTAGTCTATGAAGGCCACGTCGTGGTCTACTACAAAGGCGGGCCTCTTCCGCTTGGCCATCACCCGGTTTATGACCTTGCTCACCCGGACCCTCTGTTCTATGTCGAGGAAAGCGGAGGGCTCGTCCAGGAGGTAGAGGTCTGCATCCCGGGAGAGAGCCAGGGCCACGGCCACCCGCTGCTTCTCCCCGCCCGACAGGTCCGAGGCCATCGCGTCCATGAGCCGGTCCATCTCCAGGGGGCGACGGATCTCCTCCTCGAAGATCTCCTGGTTCACACCCCGGAAGAGCTCCCTCACAGGGACCTCTGGGAGCTCCACGTACTGGGGCTTGTAGGAGACAGACAGTCCCAGGTCCAGGGGAGGATCGGAGGGGATCTCCCCGGCGAGGACCCGGACGAAGGTGGTCTTCCCTATGCCGTTGGGGCCCACGATGCCCACCACCTCTCCCTCGTAGAGCTCACCCCCCTCCACCGTAAGGAGGAAGTCCCCGAGGGACACGGTGAAGGAAGGGTAGGAGAGGACCCTCTTCACCTGGGGTTTCTTGGAGACGGCTCTCTTCTCGAAGACTATTTCGTAGTCCCGTATGCGCACGTTCTCCTCCTTCAAGAAGCCCAGGAGAAACTGGTTTATACCTTCCCTTACGCCCTTTATCCCGGAAAACCTTCCATA
>JALUER010000102.1 GCA_027043825.1 Microcaldota archaeon | reverse complement strand
TCAAGGCCAAGGAACAGGGCCTCGACCCGGAGAAGATCCTCAAGAAGTGGGACGAGCTGGCCAACAACGGAGGCGACCGCTTCGTCTACCTCGAAGAGGCCGTCAAGCGCGTCGCCTCCGAGGAGATAAACTCCTCCTTCTGGAAGGCCGTCAAGGAGGCCCTGTCGGAGAAGGGTATCAAGGTGAGCGGAACTGGCGGTGCTGTTGCGGGGGACCTCTTTTACCTGAACCTCATCAATATAGAGGGCACTTCTGTGGACGTCTCACCCATGAAGGACGTATTGGACGACCTATCCTCCTACCTCAGACAGGTCCGGCCCATTGCCTTCTTCACGGCGGAGGAAATAGAGAAGGTTCTGAGGAGCATAGGTGTTGGCAAGACCGTTGACGCAGACATAGTAAAGAAGAATGCCAGGATACTTGCCTCCCTTGACCGCTTTTCCTCCACTTACGTCTTCGACAACGACGTGCCCATCTTCGAGATCGTGAACCACTCGGAGGAACCCCCAGAGGAGGTGGCGAAGAGGGTCAGCTCTGCCATCAAGGAAGCCCACACGGAGGGGCTCTCCGGGGAGACCCTCTTGGAGTACCTCAGGAAGAGGATTCAGTCCTGAAGAAGTAGGGCAGAGCCTCCTCAATCTGGCCCACTTCCACTACCTTTACCCCGAGCTTCTTCCCCTCTTCAACCAGGTCCACGGTCTTCTTCCTGTAACCCGTCCTGACGATGCGGAATCCTGGCACCGGTTCATATACCTCCTTGTAGGGCTCCATGTACGTGTAGTACCGCTCTCCCTTTGGTATTAGAAAAACCTTCACCCCTCCCTCTGCACAGGCTTGGAGCTTTTCCAGGAGTCCTCCAACGGGACCTATACTCCCATCCGGGTGTATCTCCCCCGTTATCACCACGTCCAGGCGGGGTTGTTTGCCCGTTAGAGCTCCGTAGGCTGCTATCGTCATAGCCGCTCCGGCGGAGGGGCCTCCCACGATCTGGCTGTTGGCCTTTATGTGGAACAGCATATCCCGGAACCCAAGGGGCTGCCCAGCCAGTTTCTGGGCTACATAAGCAGCTATCTCTGCCGACTCCTGCGTATCTAGCATGGTCTTCGGCTCCACGGACACGAAGACCCGCCCGTAGCCCGGTGTGAGGCGGGCAGTTATGAGGGCAAGGGCACCCCTGCCATCGTTGGTGACGGCGGCCGCCCTGACGGTGGCCGAATACTCCCCGAAGGAGACGGCGTAGTACACGCCAAAGAAGAAGCCCGAGAAGAAGACGAGGACCAAGGACAGGAGTAGGAACACGTCCCGGAGACCCATCCTTAATAAGGATCCGGGATAAACATAAATACGTGAAGGTGGTTTTCAGGGGGGATAACCGGGAAGAGATTGAAGGAGAGGAGGTCTTTCTTCCACGCCCCGTCCGTAGGGAAGTTCTGGAGGAACTCCTTAGAAGGGCGAAGAGGGTCTATATGCCCCCCTCCACCTACCAGAGGATCTCGAAGAAGGTGAGGGAACGTTACGTTGAAAAGATATCGGTGATGAGCCTCCGGGGGAGGTACGGGCGGCACGACCCGGAGACCATAGCCACGGTGGCGGCCCTGAGGAAGAGCGGTCTGAGCATCCGCAAGATCGCCGAGGAAGTAGGCCTCCCCAAGTCCACCGTCCACTACATACTCACGAGGCTCCGGAAGTTGGCCATTGACGAGGAAAAGATCCTCCTGGAATAAAAGGAGAGCGCACTTCTTCTTAGCTGTGGAGATACGCCTTGGTAAGGGAGCTGGGAAGGAGATCGAGAAAGCTATTAGAAGGGCGGGCCGCCGGGTGATGGTGGTCAGTCCTTGGATCGGGAAGGAGGAAGCCCGCCTCCTCGATACCATCTCCTCCCGGGCGGAAGTGACGGTGATCACCCTGCCCGAGGGCAACCCCGCCCTCGACGTCCTCTCCGAGGG
>JALUER010000101.1 GCA_027043825.1 Microcaldota archaeon | reverse complement strand
TTCCGTCCATCTGGAGGAGGGTGAACTCCTCCCGCCGGGGGATGATCACCATGGGCATGTCCACGGCCCCCGGCATGTCCTCCTCCTTCTTGTTCAGGTCAGCCACCACGGCACAGTTGGTGGCCTCCTCGTCGGAGCAGATCCTGCCCACTGCCAAGGCCACCGGTATGTCCTTCATGGGCATGCCCGCGTCTGCCAGGGCGACGGCGGCCGCCGTCAGGGCCGCCACCCTCGTCCCCGCGTCGGCTGAGACCACTTCTGCGAAGACGTCGACGATGGTCATGGGAAACTCCTCCAGGAAGAGGGCCCTCTCCAGGGCCAGCCTGGAGACCATGGAGATCTCCATCTCCCTCCTGGACGGCTTCGGACTCTTCCTCTCTGGAACCGAGAAGGGGCTCATGGTGTAGCGGTAGCGGAGTATGGCCCTGTAGGGGGATGCCAGGTGCCTCGGTATGGGCTCCCTTGGTCCGTAGACAGCCACATATACCTTGTTTCCCCTCAGGTACTCCCTCACCACCTCTACGTCCTTCAGCTCATCGATGAGGTTCCATAGGGGCCTCGGGAACTCCACGTATACGCTGTTCTTGCCCTCTTCCACCACCTCCACCATGGGCCAGGTCTCGTGCCACTCCTCTACCTTCTTTTTCTCCTTGGAGGGCACCTTCACCAGCCTCATGGTGGTGCCCCATTCCAGGTAGGCGGAGCCGTCCGCCCGATCCAGGACACCGGCCTCTATTCTTATGGTGTCCCTAAGGTCCTCGTACTTCCTCCCATCAGGCCTTACTACCTCTCCGCTCATCTAACTCCTCCTCTATGAACTTTGTTATACGATCTGTCAATCCTGACGTGTGAGCCTCCTGCTCGATCTTGAATATGGCCTCCTTTGCCACGTCGGCGTTCTTGCCGTAGAGCCAGATCCTCCCGTTGGCCCCCACCAGGATGGTCACCCCGGTGAGGCTCTGGAGGAGGTTCAGCATGCTCCGCTTCTTGCCTATCACCCTGGGGACCTTCTTGGGGTTTATGGTGATGAGCTCTCCCCCTCGAAGGATGTTGCCCTTCTCCAGGAGGGCGTTCCGCACCTCGTCGACCTTCTTCACCGTTGCCATGACGATGTCTCCATAGTTGGCCTCCTCGGGGAGCTCTTCGTTGGGAAGGAAGCCAAAGTAGGGGGAGTTCAGGTCAAGGTCGTAGCCCGGTATCTTCACGTCCACCACGACGCCTATGACCGGGTCCCCCTCCTTGGGTATGTACCTCCCCTCCAGGGGGATGACCCGGGCCATACCGTTCCTTACCTCTGCCAGCCCGACGACCTTGGAGTAGACCTTCCCACCTTCAACGAAGACGTTGGGGCCGAGCTTGACCTTCTGATCCGTCACCAGGTCGCCGGGAACCACGAGCCAACGCTTCACCTCTTCCCGTTCTTCACTCATTCTACCAACCTCGTCTTCACGTCACCCTTGGTGACGTCGTTGAGCATCTTCAGGAACTCGTCGGTGAGACCCGCCGGGATCTCGACGAGGACGTACCAGGAGCCGTCGTTAAGGTATTTCTCCCGGATAACGTTAAAGGCCTTCACCTTGCTGTAGGCCTTCCCGATGTAAGCAGGGGGTATGATCGCCTCGATCTTCCTCGTCTCGATCTTCAGGGGTAAAACCCTCTTTATTTTATCAACCACTATCTGCACCTGTTCCTCCGCCGGTTTGAAGGGGTCGATGTGGACCCTTGCCTCTTCCATGGCCCGGAGGATGCGTTCCACGGGGTGAGGGGCCTTCGTCTGGGGGTTTATGGCCCTCTGGGCGATGATGGTGGCGATCCTCTTCCTCTTCTCCTCCATCATCCTCCTCCTCTGTTCCGTGGTCGGGTGGAAGTCCCCCCTTTTCACGATGACCTTGACGATCTCGTAGACGTTGGTGGTACCGAAGGCCCTGTGGAGCTCTTCCCTGGAAGCCCTTTCCCCCTTTCGGGCGTCCCTGAAGATC
>JALUER010000100.1:509-2007 GCA_027043825.1 Microcaldota archaeon | reverse complement strand
ACGATTCGGTGCTCTACACCATCGATCCAGACCATCCCATCATGAAGGGCTTTGAGGAGATCAACCTACCGAACCCCAGGGTTATACCAAGGCTCCAGCTCTCCAAGAGCGGTACAGACATTGCCGACATCTATGTACGCGGTCTGGACAACCCCAGTGCGGTCTATTTGGGTATCACAGTGAGCCAGAACATCTTTGGAGGTAAGGTGATCCACTTCAACTTCGATCCCTGGGAGATCAAGCATGTCTTCGTGAACTCCATCCTCTACCTGGCCGGAAAGAGCGTCGGTGGGTAAATGAGACGGGTGATAGCAGGGATTGACCCAGGAACCACAACGGGCATCGCCCGCCTTTCTTTTTCTGGTAAACTCCTTTTCATAACATCGAAACGCGGAATAGGAGTGACAGATGTAGAGAAAATTATCCTGAAGCATGGTAAACCTGCCATAATAGCAGCGGATGTACCTAGACCTCCTTCCACAGTGGAGCGTATAGCCACAACCTTCAGGGCCGTCCTGTTCACCCCTCCTACCCACATACCCGAGAAGGAGAAGGACGAAATAGCAAAAAGGTTCGGGGTAAAGGTAGATGACCATGCCCGGGATGCACTGGCAGCAGCGTATACTGCCTACATCCACTACCGACCCAAGATCGAAAAAGTCAGGAGGAGACTACAAGACGAGGAATTCGTTGAGACAATCATCGAGCGGGTCATAAAGGGGGAACAGACAGTAAGAACACTTCTATCATCCCTGAAAGAAGGAGAGAAGGAAGTTAGAAGGGGTACAGAGCGGAAACGGGAGAGTAAAGAAATTGTAGAGCTAAGGAGAAAGGTGGGGGAACTCCTGAGGGAGAAAGAGAAGTTAAAGAAAGAGCTTGAGAGAGCCAAGGAGCGGGAGGAGCTAAGGAAGGCCTTCGCTAAGGGTGAGTACATCGCTTCTCTGGAAGAGGAGATCATGAGGTTGCGGGCAGAGAGGGAGAGGCTCAGAGAGGGTCTGAGGAAGATATACAGGGAAGTTCACAGGCTCGAGAAGGAAGTGGAAAGGAACAGGGAGTTTCTAAAGAAGGTAAAGGAGGCCCTCCAGCAGGGTAAGATCATAGGGCCGCCTGAGAAGGTAGAAGGTGAGGAGATAGCCAAGGGAGTAGTGGTTGGTGAAATCAGGAAGTCGCCCGAAGAAAAGATAAAGGAGATTATAGAGGAGTACCGGGAGAGGCGAAGGAAAGAGATGAACCTTCTTTAAATGTTCCCTCCAAATGAAAGCCAGAGGTGAGTACCATGGCAGACCAGAACGAAATCTACGTCGGAAAGAAGCCCGTTATGAACTACGTCCTGGCAGTGGTGACCCAGTTCAACCAGGGCGCCAAGGAGGTCCACATCAAGGCCAGGGGACGGGCCATCTCGAAGGCCGTTGATGTGGCAGAGATTGTCAGGAACCGGTTCATCACCGACGCCAAGGTAAAGGAGATAACCATCGGGACCGAGGAGGTACAGGGCGAG
>JALUER010000100.1:0-499 GCA_027043825.1 Microcaldota archaeon | reverse complement strand
CTTTATTTTTCCTCCGTTTTTATATTTATGGCGATGGTGCGACTGCCCATCTGTCAGGACTGCGCAGCTGGGAGAGATCTCTGCCCCACCCACAGGGAAATGCTGGAGAAGGGGCTCCTCAGCGAGACGGACGTGAAGGTGTCCCGCATACTCTACGAGCTAGACGGATACTACAGGATAGGGGATACTGTAGAGCTGGTGAGGGCCATAGACCTGGGTTCCTTTGTGCTCCTCCTTGTGCGGGGAGACGTCAGCAGGCTCATAGGGAAGGGTGGAAGGGTTCTCAAGGCGATAAGGCAAAGGGTAGGCAAACCCGTTAGAATTGTGGAGATCGATGTGGACCTGAAGAAGAGTGTCCAGGACCTCTTCAGTGGGGCCAGGGTATTAGGGGTCGGTGAAGAGAGAAGGGGAGAAAAGAACGTCTACAAGATCTACGTCCTCCGTAGGGACATCAAGTTCCTCCCCTTCAAGTACAAGGACATAGGGAAAGCCCTCTCCT
>JALUER010000099.1 GCA_027043825.1 Microcaldota archaeon | reverse complement strand
CATTCTCAACTCCTCCAAGCTCGTGCCCTTCTGGGTGGGTCTCATCCTCGGAGGCTACAAGGAAGGGCCTTACCTGGCTTCCATAGACGCAGCAGGGGGGATATCCGAACCAAAGCACTTCACGGCAGACGGCAGCGGTATGCCCTACGCCTTGGGCGTTCTGGAGGCGGAGTTCAGGGAAGGGCTCAAGCTCAACGACGCTGTTAAGCTGGCCGTGAAGGCGGTGGAGTCGTCCAGGAAGCTGGACATCTACTCCGGCGGTGAAGAGCCGGGCATCGACGTGGCGATCATCGACGAAAAGGGTGTCAGGCTCCTCAACGAGGAAGAGGTTTCCAAGATCAAGAAGTCCCTCAGGAAGTAAGAGGGGAGCTGAATGGTGGACGTTCTGGAAGTTATAGAAGGTATAGTAGGCAAAGAGGCGAAGGTCACAAAGACGGACTTCGAGGGGCCAGAGATCGGCATATACACGGCGAACCCACTATACTTCTTGGAGCACGAGGACGCCGTCAGGAAGATCGCCGTTACCCTGAAGAAGAGGGTGAACGTGAGGAGCGACCCGAAGATACTCACGCCCCCCGAGAGGGCCAGGGACATGATACTGGAGATCGTGCCTGTGGACGCGGGCATAACGAATATGTGGTTTCTGGAAGAGCTGGGGACGGTGCGGATCGAAGCAAAGAAACCCGGCCTCGTCATAGGGAAGGACGGAGAGACCCTCAAGGAGATCGTAAAGAAGACCGGCTGGATAGTACAGGTGGTGAGGGCGCCCGCCTCCGAGAGCTCCGTCTTGAAGGGGATAAGGGGTCTGGAGGCCCGTCACCTCAAGGAGCGTCTAAACTTCCTCCGGACGGTGAGCGGGAGGATATTCAGGGGAGTGAGGTTCCCCAACACCTGGGTGAGGCTCCACGCATTGGGGGGATTCAACGAAGTGGGCCGGAGCATGCTCATGCTGGAGACCAAGAACTCCAAGATCATCATAGACGCCGGGGTGAACGTGGGCAACGAGAAGGAGTTCACCCCCCTTCTTGAGGACGAGATCGACGGGAGGCTGGACGAGATCGACGCCGTGGTCATAAGCCATGCCCACCTGGACCACATCGGCTTCCTCCCCATGCTCTACAAGATGGGCTACGACGGGCCCGTCTACTGTACGCCTCCCACCCGGGACCTGGGGGCGTTGCTACTTCTCGATTTCATTGACGTTTTCCTGAAGGAAGGGAGGGAGCCCCCCTTCACCGAGAGAGACGTCAAGAAGGCCATGCTCCACTGCATCACGAGGAACTACGGGGAGGTAACCGACATAACCCCCGACATGAGGCTCACCTTCCACAACGCTGGTCACATACTCGGCTCAGCCACCGTCCACATCCACGTGGGTAACGGCCTCTACAACGTCCTCTACACCGGCGACATAAAGTACGCCGCCACGAGGATGCTGCCACCTGCCACCACCAAGTACCCCCGCATAGAGACCCTCGTCATCGAGTCCACATATGGCGGAAGGGAAGACATCCACCCTCCCAGGGAGAAGAGCGAGGAGATGCTCAAGCAGATCATCCTCGACACCATGGAAAAGAAGGGGACCGTCCTCATCCCTGTCTTCGCCGTGGGGAGGGCCCAGGAGATCCTCCTAACGTTGGAGGAGTTCTACAGGAAAGAGGGATGGGAGTGGCCGGTATATTTAGACGGTATGATCCGGGAGGCCTCGGCCATCCACACGGCCTATCCAGAGTTCATGAGGAGAGATCTCCAGAGGCGCATCCTCTCCAACGACTCGCCCTTTGAGGCGGACTTCATAGTGGAAGTAAAGGGGAGGGACAGGAAGAGTATAGCAGAGGAAGGGGAGGCCATAATCCTCGCCCCTTCGGGGTCCCTCACCGGCGGCCCCGCCGTGGAGTACTTCAAGTACCTGGCGGAGGACGAAAGGAACGCACTGGTTCTCGTAGGATACCAGTTTGAGGGTTCTCTTGGTAGAAAACTCCAGAGGGGCGTGAGAGAGATCCCCATCAAGGCG
>JALUER010000098.1 GCA_027043825.1 Microcaldota archaeon | reverse complement strand
CTCTCCCTCACCGAGACGGTGTTCCTGGGAGAGGAGGAGTTCGAGAAGCTCAGGAGCGGCACCGCCGATACAAACCTCGTCAGGTACGGCCTCCAGGAAGAGAGCGGAGAGATTACCGAGACGGGTAGAAGGGTGTTGGAGGCCTTTACAACGAAGGGAGGGTACGTAAGGCCGGTATATCTAGGGGAGGACGAGCTAGAAGCCCTTAAAAAGTTAAAAGAATGGCAGGAAAGGTATACAGACGAGAAGGACAGGATAAGAAGGATAAAGAAGGAAATTCCGGGAGAGATTCTGAGACTCCTGGAGTTCAGGGGCTTCATAGACAGAGACTATAGGGTTACCCCCGAGGGAGAAAAGGTTATGGAGTACGGGGTAACCTCGGTAGAGGGGATGAGGGCGGTGGTCTTCTCGATTCTCGGAGACCCACCCGCCTATGACTGGCTGAAGAAGGCCAGGGAAGACGGCTTATTCCACTGGTGGATAACCTCTAAGGCGGAGTTCCTCCTGGAAATGGGAAGGAGGGCCATAAAGTTCCCCTACCTCACTAAGTATGACGTAGCGGTACTGGCGAAGATCCCCAGGAAGAACTATGTGACCATAGAGGATATACTCAATTTCGTGGAGGAAAAGGTAGGGAAATACGAGAAGGCTATCGGTGAAGCGGAAACGAAGGGGCTCATAAGGGTATTCCAGAACGACACAGTAAGACTCACTGAGTTCGGGGAGAAGATGAAGGAAGTGGTAGAGTACGCCAACTTACCAGAGCTCATGAACACCAGCCTAGCCATAACGCCCGAGACCTGGAGGATCATCCGGGCCCTCTATGAGAACGAGGAAGAGGTAAACTACATCTGGAAGAAAGCCGACGAGAACAGGAAGGACTATTACCAAGAACTAGCCAAGTGGTTGGCAAAAGAGGTAAGGATGGATGAAGAAGAGGTACTAAAGTTCACGAAACTCCTCCACCTGACAGGCTTCCTAGGAAGGAAGTACCTGACGGAGGCAGGGAGGAAGCTAGCAGAAGTCTTAGATGTTAGGGTCGAAGGATCCTAGGATCTACCGCCACAAACCAATACTCCCTCTTTTCTTCTGCTTTCTTCAAGGAACAGATGAGGGGAGAGGCCTGTAGGAGGGTACGGCCATCTTCTAAGTATACATCGGGTTTTGAGTAGTAGCGGGGCCGTCTCCAAAGGATAACAGCGTCCTCACCGTGGCGAGACACGTACTTTTCGTAGACCTCCCGGGCATCTTCTTCCCTCCCCCGGAACACCATCTTAAATAGCTTTCTTTCTTCGATCCTCTTCCACCAACTATTCTCCGTGCTCCGGAAGGCCCCTACGAGCTGGTAGTCGTCCATGGGCACGAGCTCCTTTGGCGAGTAGTAGTTGAGGAGTTCCTCTACCGCCCGGAAGAACATCACATCCAAGACCAGGATCGTCTTGTGGAAGTAGACTGCGTCTGAAAGGATGAAGCGGGCCACGTAGAGGTGTTCGGCGTTGGAGAGTACCTTTTCGTTGATGAAGAGCTTCCCGTCCTCCACCCACATGTTCCTTACCAACCGGTCCCACTGGATAAATCCTATACGGATCCCCGTGAAGTAGGAGTCCCGTATAAGGTAGTCTATCCGGTCCGTGCCCACCCCTCCCTGGACCACTAGGTTCTCCCTGTTCCTAAACACCTCTTGGTAGGAGAACACAGTGTCTTGGAGAATTTCCTTTGCCCACCTCTTCCCTACCTCCTCGTGGTCGATGGAGTGACCCAGTAGAGCCAAGGAATGTTCTAGCAGGTGGGAGAAGGGCGGATGACCGATGTCGTGGAGGAGGGCGTAGGCCCTTGTCGGCAGTCCCACTGGGGCGTGGCTAGTTACGTGGTACACGCCCAAGGAGTGTTCAAAACGGGTGTGGTTGGCCGAGGGGTAGACGTAGGATACCAGCGACAGCTGGTGGATCCTCCTCAGCCTCTGGAAAAGGGGATGGTCAATGATAGGCAAAAACTCCTCCGGTATAGCTATATCCC
>JALUER010000097.1 GCA_027043825.1 Microcaldota archaeon | reverse complement strand
TAAATATCGCGGAACACTACAGCTAACATGGCAGGCCTCCTTTCCATCCTGGGGCCCATCCTTTCCTTCCTGCTCTTGCCCTACACAACCGTTACTTCGGGCGTGATGTCCCTCTTCCCCGTCGACCCTTCCTCCATAACGTTGATGGGCAGCTATAACAACCAAGCCAACTACGTCTGCACCGCACACCGAGAGATCACCGTGAACTGGGAGAACAACCAGAGCGTTCTCCTGAATGTAGACGCCTATTATCACTTCATCGGCCCCGCCCTCTATGTGGAGGAAGGTGTGACGGTCAGTGGTGAGGGAGAAGCAGGCCTCCTCGGGGCCCTTGGACCTGTCTTCATCCTACAGGTCTGGGACTACAATTTCCTGGATCCAGATGTGAAGTTCTGCCTCAGTGGGGTCTACTGCACGGAGACCAACCGCATAGATGCAGCAAAGCTCCGCCAGATCGTAGAAAGCCTTGCCCCGAGGCTCCACGAGAAGAACGTGCCGGAGGACTACCTCTACCTGCTCGCTTCCCCGCTCATCTTTCAGATGTACCCAGAAAAGTCTGTCAGTGACCTGCTCTCCAGGGCAGGGTTCCAGGACATCTCTTGCAAACGGTCTACGGGTCTACTCGAACCTGAGACCCCCAAGAAACCTGCCATCCTCTCTGTCTTCGACGTCAACGGCCTTATGAAGAACATTGACCTGAACAACGTAAACATCTCGGAAGACGTGTTGGAAAACGCCCTCGCCGTGACTACCCGCTGATCAGCCCACGAACTCGAAGAGGGACCTCTGCCGCACCGACAACTCCTTCCTCAACCTCTCCTCTATTTCCATCTTCTTTACCTCGTATTCTTCTTCGCTCAGGGGGATGAAGACCTCCCCGTACTTCCCTCCGCCGCCGGGGTAGTAGAGCACCTTCCCCTTTCGCATCATCTCGATGGCAGTCGCTACCTTCTCATCCACATCGGCGAGCTCCTCAGGCGGCACGTCGAGAAGAACGGCGATCTCGTTGCCAAAGGTGGATACGAAGGCCTCATAGAGTTCCTCGGAGGTCTTGCCAGTCCCCCTGAAGTATTCTATGATTTCAGCAAGGGGGAGAACGTGGAGGTACGGGGGCCTGCTGGGATCTTCTTCGCCGTCTGAGAGTTCCGCCACCCTGTCCTTCACGCCCTTCTTTATCCTCCCACCGCAGGGACACCTCCACTTCAGCCGCTCCGCTTCCTCCACCGTGTACTTCTTGTAACAGCGGTTACACGCGGTGACGTGGTACTTCCCCTCCCTGGGGTCGAGTCCCGCGTTGAAGAGGATGTCGAACCTCTTCAAGGACCTGAAAGAAGGTCTCCCTCTCATCCTCTGGAACTCTCTCCCCAGCCTCCTCGGCGAGGCCGAGTGGGCGTCCGAGTTGGAGAGGAAAGGGATACCCCTCAGCTCGGATATAGTTGATGCCATCCCCGAGTCCGCCGAGAGGCCCAGCTCGAGGAAGTGGGGAGGAGTACCGTAGTACTCGAGGACGGAGTCCGTGTGGGCGTAGATGCCGAAGTAGGGGGTGAAGGCGTGGGCCGGTCCCAGGAGGGCGGATATCCCTTCCAGGAGATCGAATAACTCCCTCCCGTCGAGGGGAATCCTCGGCCGACCGTCCCTCCTCAGGTCCGCCCCTAATTCTTCGAGCCTCCTTGCCAGCTCCTCAGCCTCCTCGAAGCTTTCTAAGATGACGACGTGGTGGATCCTGTTCCTGTCCTCCACCTCCACTTGGGGGATAACGTAGATCCCTCCCTCCTCCCAGAGGTACGCCCCGTTGTCTTCCACGAGGAACTCATTCACCTCTTCCCTCCAGAGGGGATGAAGGACGTCCCCTGAGCCGATGAGCTTCAGACCCTTCTTCTTGGCACCCTTCAGAACATCGAGGAACGTTGTGCTCCTTGAAACGCCCCGCGAGAACCTCCCGTGGAGGTGAAGGTCCACATCAAAATACATGTTCACACCAGCATTATTTTCCCTGTCCTTCTTGATCGCTCGAACATCCTCTTGAAG
>JALUER010000096.1 GCA_027043825.1 Microcaldota archaeon | reverse complement strand
CCGCCCTGGGGTTATAGGGGCAATAGCCCCATTGGGAGAGCGCCGGGGGTGGGATTCGAACCCACGCGGGGTTTCCCCCACCGGCTTAGCAGGCCGGCGCCTTAACCACTCGGCCACCCCGGCACCCGAAGTTATGGAGAGGGAAGAAAGAGTTATAAATCTCTAACGGAGCCTATAGAGGGGGAACTTACCTGCCGCTGCCAAGACCATCCAGAGGGCCACGAAGAAGAGGATGAGCTCTGTGACGTAGGTCTCGAGGGTGTTACCGCCGCTTATCCAGACAAGGAACCCCACAAGTATCAGGAGCACAACACTAAAAGCGGCCGACACCCAAGAGGGGTAGACCTCCTTCATGGCCATATATGTTTTAAGCCCCAAAAGGATTAAATCTAACCGTGCAAAGGACCGAGGTGTTCACCAAAAGGGACGTACATAGGTTCTTCGAAAGGATAAAGAAGCCTGTTATTATCTTCTCGCGGTACAGAGAACCGGGGAACCCCCTCCACGCGGCCGTGCACCAGGTCAGGAACGTAGAAGGAAGCAACCACGTGGCCCTGAAAAGACTGGTGGACAAGATCGTGGAAAAGGTATTAGAGTTTAGGGAGAAGGGCGCCCCTGACCTGGAAATCCTGGGGATCCCAAAGATGGGTGTGGCGATAGTAGGCGGAGTTCCGGCCGGAACAGAGGTCTACTACTTCCCCAGTGAGGGCACGGTCCTCCGAGAGTTCCTCCACATGGTAGAAAACGACACCTTACTTCAACACGCCCTTACTTATTACCGGAAGTACGGAGCGAATCCAAAAACCTTCCAGATAAAGGAGTTGCCCAGAACGAGGATAGGGGCCGCGGTCTCCTACATACTCCACAGCCTGGCCCTCGCCACCATAAATGCCTCCAACCTAAGGGACAGGGTGGCCAGATCCTTCCACAGGGGCAGGATGAAGGCGGCCATGCGGGTGCTACAGAGGCCTCCAGCGGAGGTAGAGGATGCCCTTTGATCCTCTAAAAGTGGCAAAAAGTGTAGAAGAAGTCGTGTGTAGAGGAAAGAAGAGAAAGTACTACCGGTTCAGGTGGACCAGGTTCTACGGAGGCTCGGCCACTGCCGACGTGGTAGGCTGTAACCTCCGGTGTGTGTACTGCTGGAGTTGGAAGTACGTGACACAGCCCGAGAAGTACGGGAAGTTCTACTCCCCCTCTGAGGTGGCAGCCATCCTGAATCACTTTCTCCAGAAGCACGGGGGAATAGCAAGGATGACAGGAGGTGAGCCCACCCTCTGCTTTGACCACCTAATAGATGTCCTTGAGAGAGTAGAGGGGGAGTTCGTCCTGGAGACGAACGGTATACTTCTCGACGAAGAAAAGGTGGAAGCCCTTGCCTCCTTTGACAACCTGTTTGTGCGGGTCTCCCTCAAGGGCGTGGATAGGGAGAGCTTCGAGAAAATAACGGGGGCGAAGGGGGAGTTCTTCGACCGCCAGATCCGGGCGCTGGAGCTACTGGCCGAGCACGGAGTCCCTGCCCGTCCAGCCATCCTGCTCAACCTCTTCAGGAGGGAGGAGCTTGTCAGACTCCAGGCGAGGCTCCTCAGGATCTCGCCCCGCTACATCCTTGAACTGGAGCCATTCAGCGACTACGGGGGTGCGTTAAAACGTCTAAGGGAAAAAGGGATTACCGTCTACTCGTTGGAACAGTACTCTTAGTGCTCTTCGTAGTGTACTACCTTTCCCGACCAGTTCCCACCGTCACCTACGTCACGGATTACTGTAGGGGCGTTGGACACCTCATAGACGGGGCCCAAAGAGAGATCGAAGTGGCCCTCTTTCTCATGAGGTACGATGACAGGAATGACTGTCCCCAGGTCCTCACCCGAAAGCTCGTAGAGGCCAAGAAGCGGGGAGTAGACGTGGTGGTCTTCCTGGACGACGACAGCTACAACGAGGGGGCCATTACCTTCTTGAGGGAAAACAACGTGCCGGTCGTCGTCATCTCTTCCCGGCTCCTCCACGCCAAGGTGGTAAAGGCGGACGACTGCTTTGTGGTGGGGTCCCATAACTGGACCTGGAACGCCATGCACAGGAACATCGAGGCATCCATCATTGTCTGCAACTCCTCCGTAATTGATGCCTTCTTCAGTGGACTAAAGAGCATAGGAGGATGAGAAAGACACCGTAGACGATCCGGAGGTCCCGCTCTGAGAAGTACTCATCGGCGTGATAGAGAAGGGATAGGAAGAACGCTCCCATCACGAAACCGAGGAGCATAGAGGGAATGTCAGGAGTGAGGTTTATGAAGGCTCCAGACAAGTAAACGAGGGAGAGGAAGACGCTGAAGAAGAGGGCCTCTCTCCAGCGGACGTCCTGTACCAGTAGGAGCGGGAATAGAAGGGCAAACATCGAGTAGTCTGGAGCGGCGGCGCCCTGGACGACCGAAGACATCAGAGCGGTTCGCACCTGGAGAGGGTGATATACCGCCCTCCTGAGGAGAGAGTCCACCACGAGGTAAAGGGCAGTAAGCACTGCGGCGGCCACAGGTATCCACGGCACGAGGGCAACGAGGACCCGGCCCAGAACGGTAAATGCCGCGTATACGGGGAGAGAGACGAGGACGGCCACGTGGAAGTCGCCGTAGTTTCCGTCTTTAAGGTTCACGAGGAAGTCATAAACCTCCCGGCGGAACCGGAGTATGACCGCCGCCAGGACGCCCACTGCAAAGGGACCTACCTCGAAGGGAACGCAGAGGGGCAACACGGTTGCGAGATCGGAAAGGACCTCCACACCATGATAGGGTTACCCATTTATTAACGCTCTACCTATTCACCCCGTGAGGGGGTTTCACCTCTACACGGCCCTGGCCGGCAGCCTCATAGTGGCCATAGTGGTGGCCTACTCCATTTACCTGACTTCCCTCGAGAACAGCCACGTCAACCGGGCGCTGGAGCTGCAGAAGAAGAGCCAGTACATACCCTACATAGACATCATGAAGGAGGAGAGCTTTGCCACAACCTCAACGGTGTTCCGCACGGTCTTCCAGAGGTATATAGAGAGCACCTACTTGTCCGTCCCCAAGGAGGTGTACGAGAGTGGGAACTTTGGAGAGTGGGTGAGGGAGCACCTCCTCGAGAGCAGGACAGCCCGCAACCGCTTTGCCCTCTACCTCATGTCTGAATTACGCTCCTACATTTCCGTGCAGTCCCCAGGGACCACCATCACCATAGAGGGGAGCACCGAGGGCTTGAAGCGGGCGGTAGCAGAAGGCGTGGAAGTGATACCAAGGGAGGACTCGGTCTTCATAATTATTGACCCCTCCCAGATGGATCGGGAAACCCTCGAGTCGCTGCCAAGGATGAAGGTCTGCAAGGGCGGATACTGCAAAACGGTCTCCATCTTTCCCACCGAGAGGACCGAGGTTACCGTACCCCTAAGGTTGCTCCTTGCCTTCGAGAAGGCAAGAGAGGCCTATGAGCAGGTAGAAAGGGAAGAGGGACACCTGTGGATCACTGCGGGGTTCTGCAAGGGCGGTTGTGCCCTCTGTGGGGTGTTCGAGTTTAGAGGGAGCGGGGTGGACAGGTTATACCCCGAGGGGGAAGACCTGGACTGCGACAAGGTGGTGGTACCCCTGGAGAGCTTTGTTGACGAGAGCGGATACTACAGGGCCACAGGAATGCACAACGGTGGTTGTGCAAACCTCTCCCTCTACTGGGAAGAACTGAACAAGTACATACCCTGCTCGTCCCCCGAGGAGATCCTCAAGCTGTACTACAACGAGAAGGTCAGGGAGCTAAGCCAGGATCTCGAGGGAAACCTGGAACTGCTTACAAACTTCATCGACAAGGTGCCGACCATGTACATGGACTACGAAGAAGTGGTGGACGTGGGCATGCTGCTCTCCTCCTCGGTGATCCCGCCGGAGGTCCTCAGGTACCTCGGAATAGACATCCACTCAGAGGACCAGATAATGAGGCTCCCGGGCAAGGGCTGCAAAGGGATAGGTTACGCCTACTGTGCATACCCAAAGCGCCTCGTGTTCCTATATTCCTGGACTGACGAGGACAACCGCTACTCGGTGGGCGGGTATCCTGTCACCTACCACTTCCTCATCGACCTGGGCGAGAACAACGACCTGGAAGACTACCTCCTCTACCTTTCTGACAAGGCGAGGAACCTCTCAACCCTCAGCGAAGAACTGGAAACAGATGTAGCTGGGTGTGAGCAGAGGCTGAACGAGCTGTGCCAGCCGGACGTGTTGAGGGAGGTTCTGTCCTCCGTGTGCAACTTCTCGTCGGATACCTTGGAATCAATGGTGCAAGAGCTGAATAACCAGAGTGACGAGTGCAAGGCGGCTGCATCGCCCTTCATAGGAGACTCTGGGGCGTGTTGGGATGTAGAAGGGGCCTGTAGGAGGGGTGTGGACTTTAGGAGTAGGGAGGAACTGGCGGACTGCGCATCGAAAACCCTCTCAGGTTGTTGGAAGACGTTGTCTGATCTCACCAAGGATGGGGGCCCGTGTTCGGAGGATATAGGGACCCTAACGTCGGTGGTGTGCAGCCTCGGAACTGCTTTCGACGTGTTCACCGGAAGCTTCCTTGCCAGAAAGGTGATATCGTCCCTCCCCCACGGCACAGAGGGCACGGACATCCTCCTAAACGCTTGGTCAAGGACGAGCCCAGGAGACATCTGCAGGGCCAACCACCTGATGGAGGCCTTCTACTCGGACATTAACCAGCTTAGTGAGGGGTGCAGGGAGGAACTGAACGCTATTCTAAACAACAGCCTGTCCCCGTGCACCAACCCCATGGGGGTCTGTGTAACGACCTCTTCTCTTTCCGTGTCAGAGCCGACGTCCGAGCTCTGCCAAGCCAGGTCAATAGCCAAGTTGCGTTCCACCTTCCACTACAACATATTTGACCCATCCTACATGGAGGTAGGCTGTTATGCGGGGAATTAGCATCTACGCTCCCTTGGTAGGCCTTGTGATCGTCCTCATATCTGTGGGCCTCGCCCTATACTTCCACGGAACCGAAGCAAAGTACAGGCAAACCGTGGCACAGAAGGTGGAGTCCATGGGAGCTGTGGCCTACGCAGACGTGTTCTACTGGGACGTGGTGAGCTCCGTGGCGGCCCTAACACTGACCTACTCCAAGCAGACCCTCTCCTCTCTCCCAGCAGAGGAGGTAGAAGAGTTGCTGGAAGGGAACGTGGCTATTCTGTTCCCGCGGGGCAACCTGGTAAGCTACTTTTCTGCTATGTTCAACGCCAGCGTGATGGGCAGTGACGCGCCGGAGATGAGGACCGAGATAAGCAACTACGAAAGGGACTTCATAAGGCTCGGCAGCTATGGAGCCGTGGTAGAAGAGCTAAACGGCTACCTGTCATTTTCCTATCCAGACGGCACGTCCTTTACCATCCGCCTGCCGAAGCTCGTTGTTCTAAACCCGGTAGACCTTAACCAACTTGAAAGGAACCTTGAGCTGATATACGGATTGTTCCCTGTCGGTGTGGACACGTTTCAGGGACTCCAGGTAAACAACGGGGTCCTGACCTTTACCTACTACCAGCGGGACCGCCAGGGTGCCTGCACAAGGGAGGAAAACAGGGAACCCATCTGTTTATCGGAGGAGGAGATGAGACACCTTGTAGAGGCAGGGACGGACTGCGCGGTGGAGATGGTGGAGACGGAGCTAAGGAGATCACTCACCGGTACCGGAATACACGTAAACTGCACCCAAGTAGAGGAAAAGAACGTCTACAACGACGTGGAGGTATACCAGAGGATGGGCCAGGAAGATGTTTACTCTGGGATCGTGGCGAGTGGTTTTTCCCTCGAGAGGGTCCGGTGCACCTTCGAGTTCAACGTTTCCACGGCAGGCATCTCGGAGGTGGAGGTGGAGCTCTCCGCACCTGTTCCCGTAGAGCAGTGGGAGCACCAGGTACCTGCTAAGGTTTATCTTCACTACGAGCCGGAGCCCTGCTATACCCTGCATCCACCTTAAATGTTCTACCTGTCAGAGAATGTAGGGTGGATGCCAAGAGAGCCTTCCTGGTGGGGGTCGCCTTCATCGCCGCGGTGGCGGTAGCCGTGTTCCTGTTAAGGCAAGGAAGTCACCCCCTTTCCTCCCACCAGACCTTCACCCTACTGGACGAGAACCTGAACGTGTTGGGGACGGCTCCTTACCCTCCAGAGGAATTGGAGGGTAGAGTACTCCTGGGAAAGACCGAAGACGGTCAGTACGTGTACGCCCCGCCAGACACTGTATATATTCCACGCTTTGTGGACAGACTCGCCCTCCTCAAGGGAGAAGAAGTGAACGTGGACGTCCCCGTGGAATGGCACATGGAAAAGAAAGGAGTAAAGATATTCCCCCTGGGAAATAGGGCGTCGTCTTCTTTCGTGCTCGTCGTAACCACGCCCTACGAAATAATCGAGTCCACGGTCCCCGTGGTGGGGCTCTACACAGGAAAGTGGTATTTGGGCAAGGTAGTGGAAGCAAACGGGGCATGCATCCTTATAGAAAGGTGGGAGGACGAGAACATACCGGTCTTGCTGGAAGGGGAGGCTGTCGTCGACCCGGAAGCGCGGACCGTCTGCAAGGCGGAATGTAACAACCCGGCGGTTATCTGTATAGAGGATAACGGTGTCCCATTGAAGGGGTACTACTCGCTGGGAGAAGGGGGGAAGTACGATGATTTCTTTGGTGAGTTCAATGGCTGCTTCTCCTTCTGCGGCTGCAACTCATTCCGGGCCTACGTGGACGGCTACAGGCCGATAAGCGGGGAGGCCTGTCAGGGAAGGGAGGTGTTTTCAGCCGAGCGGCTCGGGGGAGAAGCCATAAGTTTGGACGGAAACTACATATTCATCGATTCCCTCGGTGCCCTTACGTCTATTGGACCTTCCCGAGTACGGGTGGGGTCCTACAAGGCCTTCACACCGTTTCCCCTGAGGGAGAGGGGGCGTGGGGTTCCCGTTACTAAGGTCAGGGGGTGGTCAGGCTACAAGACGGTGTCCGAGGCCCCCCTATATTCGTTCGTCCGGACAGAAGAGGGGTACCTATACATCACGAAGGAAGGGCCCATCCGGCCAGACGGGTTACTTCTCTGCTCAGGGGACAGCTGTTTCAGGGTGGGGGAAGGGATCCCGGTTCTTTGCTTCGGAAAGGAAAGGCTGCTATGGGACGGACAGCTCCACGGAAGTCACTGTCTCGAAGTCAACGCTTAAATACAGCCAAAGGTTAAATTTGTAGTGGCCATGGAAGACCGGTTGCTTACCCTTGAGGAGGGGGGCGGGGGCGTAGACAGACGGCTAATTGTAGCAGGGGTGATTCTCCTCATTATAGGCGTCGCCGCATTCATCTTCCTGACAGGGAGCGGGCCACAGGAAGAAACGACCACTGCACAGGTAGCCATGAAGAAGGTGTGCTTCAAGGATCCGGCAGGGTCTCCCCTGGAGGGGGTCCAGGTAGTATCCGGGGCCTTCTCGACGGTCACAGATGAGAAAGGATGCACGATGGTTCCTGAGGACATAGACAGGATAAGTGCCCGGCTCCTGTGGTTTGAAGCCTACGAGGGAGCACCAAAGTCGTCCATCACCCTGGCCCCCGACTTCCCCAGGG
>JALUER010000095.1 GCA_027043825.1 Microcaldota archaeon | reverse complement strand
ACCCCGGGATAATCACTTACCCCTTCAGCGATGATTTCCTCAAGAGAACAACCTCCCTTATCCGGAAAACCTCTCCCCACCTCTTCTTCGTGGCCCTGGGTCCACCCCTACAGGAGATACTCATCTACAAGCTCCGGACCGCTCTCGAGGACGCCGGAACACTCCTATCTATGGGTGTGGGTGGAACCTTCGAGATGATCGCCGGTGTCCGGAGACCCGCCCCCAGGGTCGTCTCCTCCATCGGCCTGGAGTGGCTTTGGCACCTCCTTCAGAGGCCCAACCGCTGGAAGAAAGTGAAGAGAAGCCTGAGTGTAATCGGGTGGGTGTTGAGGAGGAGGTGCTAATTAATTTTAATTAAATTTCGTTAAATCTCATTAACATGGCCGAGGAAAAGAAGTACACTACGGTTTCCATACCAAAGCCCCTTTACGACAAAATAAAGGAGTTAATCAAAGATACGGGCTTTACCTCAGTCTCTGACTACGTTACATATGTTCTCAGAGAGATTGTGGCGTCCATTGAGGAAGAGGAAAAGGAAGAGGTCTTTTCCAAGGAGGAAGAAGAGAAAATAAAGGCGAGATTGCGGGCATTGGGTTACATCGACTGAGGGATGGGAATGGTTGTCATCTGGCTAACGGGGCCCTCCGGAGCCGGAAAAACTACCCTTGCCAGGGCCCTCCAGAAGAGGCTGGAGGAGCTGGGAAAGAAGGTGGAAGTGCTCGATGGGGACGAGATCCGTAGCACCCTTTACCCGGATTTGGGCTTCTCCCCAGAGGCCAGGAAGCTCCACAACAGGGTAGTAATCCACATGGCAAAGCTGCTCTCTCGAAACGGGGTATTTGTGATCGTTTCCCTTATCTCTCCCTTCCGGGCTGTGAGAGATAGGGCTAGGAGGGAGATAGGTGACTTTATTGAGGTCTACGTCTATGCACCCCTAGAAGTGAGGATCCAGCGCGATCCCAAGGGGCTCTACGCAAAGGCTATGAGGGGAGAGATAAAGGGCCTAACGGGCTATGATGGGGTGTATGAAGAACCCGAAAATCCTGATGTCTTTGTAGACTCGTCAAAGATGAGTGTAGAAGAAGAAGTAGATGCTGTATTGAGCGCTCTGGAGGAGAGGGGGTATCTGTAGTGGTGGCCAGGCCTCATGGTGGGAAGTTGGTGCGGTTGGTGGCCTCTGAGAAAACGAAAGAGAGAATCCTATCCGAAAAGAGCGACTATCCGGTCATGGAGGTTCCTGAAGACGTTGCAGTTGATCTTGAAAACATCGCTTGGGGTGTTTACTTGCCTCTCCGTGGGCCTCAGGGAAGGGAGGAACTCGCCTCGGTCCTCGATGAAATGAGGCTCCCTGACGACACCCCCTGGACCATTCCTATCCTCCTCCCCTACTTTGGTGGAGACTTCTCGGAAGGTGACACCGTCTTACTTACCCACCGAGATAAAGTAGTGGCCAGGATAACGGTGGAGGAGATATACACCTTCGATAAGAAGGAGATAGCGGAGAAGGTGTTCAAGACAACCGATCCCAACCATCCCGGTGTCAGGAGGCTCTATAGCAGGCCGGGGACCTATGTTGCCGGCGATATCCTCCTCGTAGAGGAGCTCCCTAATCCCTTCGCCGACTACACACTAAGACCCCACGAGACAAGGATACTGTTCAAGGAGAAGGGCTGGAAGACCATTGTTGGCTTCCAGACGAGAAACGTCCCCCACCTGGGCCACGAGTACGTCCAGAAGTCTGCCCTCACCTTCGTGGACGGCCTCCTCATAAGCCCTGTGTTGGGTAAGAAGAAACCAGGAGACTACAGGGACGAGGTGATCCTTAGGGCTTACCAGGTACTGTTCGAGCACTATTATCCAAGGAACACAGCTGTGCTCTCTTTCCTCCGGTACCCCATGAGGTATGCTGGGCCGAGAGAGGCAGTGCATCACGCCATAATGAGGAAAAACCTCGGTTGCACCCACTTCGCCGTGGGGAGGGACCACGCAGGGGTGGGCAGCTACTACGGCCCCTATGACGCCCACGAGATCTTCAACGAGTTCCCAGACCTTGGAATAACCCCCCTCTTCTTCAGGGAGTTCTTTTAC
>JALUER010000094.1 GCA_027043825.1 Microcaldota archaeon | reverse complement strand
CCTCTGTTCTGTGGTCGGGTGGAAGTCCCCCCTTTTCACGATGACCTTGACGATCTCGTAGACGTTGGTGGTACCGAAGGCCCTGTGGAGCTCTTCCCTGGAAGCCCTTTCCCCCTTTCGGGCGTCCCTGAAGATCTCTGGGGCTGCGAGCATCTCGTCTATGTCTACCTCCTTCCCCTGCCTCAGGTCCCAGGCCAGGTTCGGGTCCACGAGAACCTCGAACTTTTCCCCTCCCCTCTCGTACCTTATCACTATAGCCTTGTCCAGGGAAACCAAACTCTCACCCGAGAATTCTCTTCATCTCTTCCTCCGAGACCTTCACGAATCCGTTCTCTTCTATATAGGCCATCACGAGCCGCTCCGGGGACAGCTCCTCTCCTTCAGGAAGCCCTGCCCTTATGGCCTCCACCGCCAGCTTCATGGCCTCTTCTCTACCCATACCGTCCTTGTACTTCTCTTCCAGCACGTCCATGGCCTCCTTCTTACCAAAACCTATGGCTTTTGCCTTGTACTCCATGAGCGCTCCGCTGGGTACCGTCTCGAAGAGGTGGGGGCCCTCCGAGTATCCCCCGATGAGCATCACCACACCGAAGGGTCGTATTCCCCCGTACTGGGTGTAGAGTTGCTTCAGCTTTGCTATCTCTCTAGCCAGGTAGTGGACAGGGATGGGTTCGCCGTAGGCGAAGCGGTACTTCTCCGCCACCTCCCTGGCGTAGTCCACCAAGGCCCTCGAGTCCCCCACGATCCCAGAGGCTACTATTCCGATGTGGTCGTCCACCTGGAAGAGCTTCTCCATGGAGCCACTCACCACGAGACGGGAAGTAACCCTCTTGTCAGCCGCCAGGAGGACCCCATCCTTGTAAACGATCCCCAGGCCAAGGGTCCCCATGTCGGCCGCCTTGGTGGCGTACTCCACTTGGTAGAGCTTCCCCTCGGGGGAGAAGAGGGTTATGGCCCTGTCGTATGCAGCTGCACCAGAAAGCGGATACATGTTATTATCCCTCCTTCGAAGGTCTTAAAGCTGTCATCCCGCTTACCTCCACTTAATAAATCGGAACGTGTTATATCTTTGTGCCCTACCACAGGGACTTCAACCTGAGCAGGAAGTACCCTAGCACCCATCCCCTGAGGAAGCTCATTAAGAGCCTCACGTCCGACAAGTCCGGTTTGGGATATGTTATTAGGGCCCTAAGCGGGCGGGATGTATGGGAGAATGTCAGGGAGACCGTCGAGGTTTCTCCGGAGGATATACTCTATGGTTACGAGGCACTTAGCAAGTCAAGACCCTATGTGAGGGTTTGGGTTTGGAGGGGAAGTGGACTTAGTAAGGGAGAAGTCGACCTGGAAGACTACCTGAGATCTCACACTTCTATAAACAGGAGTGGCACCCTGGCGAGTTTGAGATACCCCGAGGTTCTCGCTGCCTTCATCAAGGAAGTGGGGAGGCACTACAGGGAGAAAGGGGAACTACCAGGGGTGATAGAGTTTCCTGACATCTATGAACTACCTCATCATGGTCCGGCCAGTGTGCTGGTCCCGTTAAGAGCTGTGAGAAGATCCCGGATTGTAGGTGAAATAGAAACCGCATTGAGGAAAGTGAGAACCTTTGATGATGCGTTGAGGTTCATCGCTTCTGAAGAATCTATAAGCCTCGTTCAGGTGCTGTCCAGGTATACCAAGACCCCTCATAAGGCACTTTTTGTTGCCCTCCTGGCCTTTTTGAATGAGTACAACCGCCCAGACAGGTCCTTAGTGTTGAGATACCTCAGGGGACTGGACGAACTCTACTGGCAGGGTGAGAACCTGTACCTTCACCTTCACCCGTCCAAGGTGCCCCCGAAGAATCTTTATAAGTACCTCAGGGCGTTATCCAGGTTTGGATTAGACCCTGGAGTTGTTATTGAACTGCGGTGCGGAGGAGACACGAAGTGCGCGGAGGGGATCCGCCGGTTACTTGTAGGTAGTAAAAAGTAATTCCTAACCTTTCACCACTCCCAGCGGGACGTTCCTGGACACAGGTCTCGAGATGCCTGCCAGGTCCACGGAGCGGATCACCTCGTCCACGTCCTTGTAGGCCTCTGGGGCCTCCTCCGCCAGCACCCTGTAGGAAACTGCCCTCACGGCCTTCCCCATTGATTCCAGT
>JALUER010000093.1:1500-2174 GCA_027043825.1 Microcaldota archaeon | reverse complement strand
CCCATACTAAACGGGGAGAATGTCCTAATAGTGGCCCCTACAGGATCGGGCAAGACAGAGGCAGCCCTTATCCCCTTACTCGAAAGGGTGCTGAGGGGGAAGTGGGAGCCCGTGTCGATCTTATACATAACACCCCTCCGAGCCCTCAACCGTGACCTTTTGAACAGGATCGAGAAGTGGGGTGAGCTCCTTGGTTTGAGGGTGTCCGTCCGCCACGGGGACACCTCCCCTCACGAGAGGTCAAAACAAGCGAAGAACCCTCCCCACATCCTCATAACAACCCCTGAGACCCTCCAAGCTATACTCCCTGCCGAGAAGATGGGAGAACACCTGAAGAACGTAAGGGCTGTGGTGGTAGATGAGGTGCACGAGTTAGTAGGAGAGAAGAGGGGGTATCAGCTGGCCCTAGCCCTCGAAAGGCTCGTCCTCCGGGCTGGTGAGTTTCAGAGGATAGGTCTGTCTGCAACTGTGGGATCACCAGCCACAGCAGCGCTCTTCCTGGGCGGTAAGGACAGAAATGTAAGGGTGATAGACGTGTCCGCCGAAAAGAAGTACATCTTCCACGTACTGTACCCGAAACCAGACGAAGAGACAAAGAGGGAAGCCAAGGAGCTAGGCTTCGAGCCCAACGTATACGCCCGCCTGAAGGCTATCCTGAACATCCTGAAAAAACA
>JALUER010000093.1:0-1490 GCA_027043825.1 Microcaldota archaeon | reverse complement strand
AAAAACACAAACAGGTCATAACCTTTACCAACACAAGGAGCATGGCCGAACAGCTCTCCTTCTACCTCAAAAAGCTGCACGAGGAGACCGAAGTACACCACTCCTCCCTTTCCCGGGAGACAAGGATCATAACGGAGAAGCTCTTCCGGGAGGGGAAGATAAAGCACGTTATAGCCACGTCCTCTTTGGAGTTGGGTATCGATGTGGGAGAAGTGGACGCAGTAATCCAGTATGGATCCCCTAGACAGGTAATAAGGCTTATACAGAGGGTAGGGAGGAGTGGCCACAGGTTAGACAGGCCATCCATAGGTTACATCATCGCCACTAACCCGGTAGACTACCTAGAGGCCCTAGCAATCGTATCCTTTGCTGAGAAGAGGAAGTACGAGGAAATAAGGTACGAGGAGAGCCCCCTCGATGTCTTAGCCCACCAGGTCGCCGGCATCCTAATGGACTGGGGAGAAGTGGAGGTAGAGGAAGCCTACGAGACATTCAAAAGAGCCTTCCCCTACTTTGACCTTTCCTTTGAAGACTTCCTCGATGTGGTGGACCAGTTGGAGAGTGAAAGATTCCTGAGAAGGGACGGGAAGAGGATAAGGAAGACCAGGTGGACCTGGAAATACTACTACACCAACCTCTCTATGATCCCCGACGAGGAAAAGTACTTCGTGGTAGATGTGGCCACTAAGAAGAACGTGGCCATGCTGGACGAGGACTTTGTAGCGGAATACATCGAGGTGGGTACTACCTTTGTGGTAAGGGGGAGGGTGTGGAGGGTTCTGGCCGTTGAGGGGAGGGATATACTGGTGGAGGAATTCCCCCTATCAGCAGGGGCCATCCCGGCCTGGATAGGGGAGCAAATACCTGTGGAGCGGTTCGTAGCAGAGAAGGTAAGGGAGTTCATGGAGAAGGGCGAGTACGGAGAAGTGACCGACTACTTCGGGAAGTACAGGGAGGGGAAAGAAGTCGTCCTGGAGAAGAGCGGCAGGTACGTCATCGTCCATACCTTCTTGGGGAGTAGGGGCAACCAAACAGTAGGAAGGCTCATCGGTTCGGAGATTGCCCGGAGGTACGGCATCCCCGTCCGGGTGGTCACTTCCCCCTACACCGTGGTAGTCGAGTTCCCTTCAGAGGCAAACCCGGAGGTGGTGAAGGAAGTAATAACTACCATTCCTCCCCACATGGTGGACGTCCTACTAGAACGCGTCCTCCCTAGGACGTCCCTCTTCCGGATAAGGTTTATCCACGTGGCCCGGCGTTTTGGTCTTATATCCCGGGGGGCTAGGCTGGAGAAGATAAACGTAAGGAAGCTCGTGGAGGCCATGAGCGACTCGCCCATCTTCCGGGAGACCATGAAGGAGATCCTCGTAGACAAGCTGGACGTGGAGGCGGCAAAGGACTTCTTTGATAACGTAAAGGAGGTTAGGATTTGCGGCCTCACACCCCTGGGCAGGAACGAGCTCTCTACCATCCTCCAGATGCCAGACATA
>JALUER010000092.1 GCA_027043825.1 Microcaldota archaeon | reverse complement strand
GAGTCGGTTACCGATAATGTTAGGGCTTATTTGGATGGAATCGAAGTAAATAGTGTTTCCGTAACCCTCTCGCCCGATGAGTGCACCCAAGTAGAAATGAACATTGTTCCTACTTCATCTGGTGAAAAGCTTCTTACCATCAAAACTTCCTACTCTTCCTTTGAAGCGAACGTCTTTATAGGGGAGTTTAACTTACCCTACGTTGCTATAGGAGGGCTATCTACTGCACCCCTCTATACGGTAGAATCGGTAACCGCCGGTCTCCCGTCTGCACCCCTATATACGGTAGAGGTTATAGCTGGAGGTTTGTGGAGCTGTGGGGAGTATAACAACTGCTTTGCTAGCTAACCGAAGAACTTGGCCCCCACTTCCCGAAGTATGGTGGCCGCCAGGGTCTGGGTGATCCGGTTATGGGCCAGGGGAGGGGAGACCTCCACCACGTCGAAGCCCACCAGGGGGAAGGACGACTCTCTCAGCCACTTCAGGAATAGCCGGAAGGAGATACCGCCGGGCTCCGGCGTCCCCACCCCCGGCGCCTCGGAGGGGTCAAAAACGTCCACGTCTATGGATAGGTAGACCGGCGTGTCCGTGTAGAGGGGCTTCAGGGTGTAGGGGATGACCTTTATCTTCTTGGAAGCCCAGAGGAGCTCTTCCTCCGAGACGTTTCTGACCCCCATCACCGTGACGTCCCCCACCTCCTCGTATATCCTCCGGGTCACCGTGGCGTGGTTGTAGCGGTCCCCCTTGAAGACGTCCCGGGCGTCCAGGTGGGCGTCCAGCACCACCACCCGTAACCTCTCCCAGCGCTTGAGAAAGCCCCTCACCAGCCCGAGAGTGATGAAGTGGTCGCCCCCCACGTAGGCCGGCACGTCCTCCGAGACCACCTCCTCGATCTCCCGGGCCGCCCCCTCGCCGATGCCCTCCACCTCCACCACACCCTGTGGTTCTATCCTCACGGGCTTCTCGAAGAGGACGGAGAAGGGTTCCACGTACCTCAACGCGTCAAAAACACCGTAGGGACCCTCGGAGGTGCCTCCCCGGCCCGCCAGGAGCCCCTCGTAGGAGATCCCTATAACCTTCACGTAGTAAAGGAAGAGGGAAAGGGTTTATTACAAGGTATCGCACTACTATTAAGCGATGGAGAAGATCGAAGTGGCCCTCGTAAAGAAGGTCTTCACCCTCATATTTCTCTCCGTTCTCCTCTACGTCGCGTTCCTGGCCACGAACTCCCTGGCGGTACTATCGGATTCCCTCTACTCCCTCACCGACGCCCTCTACGTCTTTGCCCTCTGGCTGGCTGTCGTGGTGATATCGAGGGACGTCCTCTCATCCCTCTCCCTCCGGATGATATCCCTCTCGGTCACCATCCTCTCCCTCGTCCTGGTATTTGCCGCCTCCTTCCTCATCTACTCCTCCGTCCTTGCCCTGAACGGCCACGCGGTGATCCGCCCCGAGGTGGTGGTGGCCACCGAGCTCCTCTTCGTATTCCTCCTCTTCTACGTCTACATCTCTTTCCGGGAGGAGGCCGTCGAGGAGAACATCCATGCCCTGATTGCCATCTCCCGGGACGTGGAGAGGAACATCCTCGGCTCGGTCCTCGTCATAGTGGCGGCCCTCTTTGCCATGGTGGGCCTCCAGGAGTTCGACGCGGTGGTGGCCTTCTTCATATCGGCCTACGTCCTTTACAGGAACCTCCTCCTCTCCTACAGGTCCTTCAGGGCCTCCCTGGGTGTTTCTGACCCTGTCCTCCACGACGTGGTGAGGGAGAGGATAACGTCGGGTGGGGCCCGGCTTAAGAAGCTGACCATCCTCGGTATAGGGCCCTTCTACTACGTGGAGGCCGTGGTGGACGTCTCCCACCTTCCTGACGAGGAGGACAAGGTGTTTGACCACCTCAGGCGCCGGATAGAGGCGGTCCTTCCCTCCACCGCAAAAATAGTGCTGAAGAGTCCGGGGGGAGGGATTTGAACCCCCGACCTGCCGGTTTCTGCCGAGTTGTCCGGCAGATCGCCCGACTACAGCCGGCCGCTCTACCAGGCTGAGCTACCCCCGGACCCGCATCAATAGGAGCGACGGAAGTTTTAAATATCTGAACTTCCTCTGGAGAAGGTGGACGACGCGCTCCTGGGAGGCATCATCCTCCTCCTGACCGGTCTCCTCTTCTTCCTGGTGAGGTCAGGGATCGTCAG
>JALUER010000091.1 GCA_027043825.1 Microcaldota archaeon | reverse complement strand
AGGAAGGGGCCTCCCTCCACATGGAGGTGGACTCCCTCCACCAGAACGTCGCCCGCAGGGACGACATAGCCATCATAAAGGAAGAGATCGCCGAGCTGCGGGCCGACCTCCGGGACGTGAAGGCGGCCCTCAAGGCCGTCCAGAAACTCCTCCAGGAGATCCTGAACACCGAGAGGAGCATTCTCCTGGACCTCTACGAGAAGGCGAAGAAAAAGTGACTACTTCTTTACGTTCTTCTTCGCTGCTTCTATGAGCTCCTTCTCCAGCTCTTCCACCTTCTTTATCTCCGCCATGATTCGGTTCTTCACACTCCTGTCCTGAGTGCTGTTGTACATGGAGAGGAGCATCTGTTTATAGTGTTCGAGGGTCTGCAGGCCAGAGAGGGCCATGGCATACTTTTCGGCCCCCTTAGGAAGCACCATGGCGAAGGGCCCGTACATGTAGATGGACGTGTCGCCGCCGGCCCCGTATATGCCCTTCTTTACCCAACCACTCCACTTGTCTACCGCCTGCTCCGTTCTTGCAAAGGTCTTGAGGAGCTTTCCTGTGAACTCACCTGTATCTTTGAGCAGGCCCTTCCAGAAGTCGAACTTCGGGTAGTCCCCTGCCTTGGGTACTTCCACGTCCTTGAAGGAGCGGTAACCGTCCCCCTCCACTGCTATGAGGATGACCCCGAGGAGCCCCGCCAGCATGGCCAGCAGAGGGTAGCCTGCCAGTACCAGGAAGACCATAGCAGCCAGGGTGAAGATGAGGGCCTTATCTGTACGCACGGCCACCTCCTCCCATGAGCATATAGGCCAGGAGTTCGGGCGGAATCTCCTCTTTCTTGCTCTTTCTCTCTTCGATGCCCGTCATAATGGAATAGAGCCCGGCGATGATGACGAGGGAGATGATGTCCCAGGAAGGGAAGTTAAAGTACATGAGGGCGAACATGGCGCCTGCCCCGAGGAGCGTGTAAATCCAGGCCCGGGGTGCAGAGATGACGGCCGCCACCACGGAGGCAACGAACAGCACGAAGGCCTTATATTTCAGGGACATTAACCCTATGAAGAGGAGGACCACCGTCACGAGGACGTTCAACCGCCACCACCTCCCTGGTTACCCCCCTGCTGCTGGCTTTGAGTTCCCCCAGTCTTTACGGGCACCATCGTGGGTGGGTAGTAGAAGGGCCAGGCCCCTGGCGGTGCTATGGTCAGCCACATCCCACCGGACTTCTCTGCCATGTCCTTGTAGAAATTCATGATGTCAACGTGGGGCGGGGCACCTGCGTCGGTGGCCTTGGAGTAAAGGGGCTTTATGAAGTAGGCCAATGCCATGAGGCCGAACACGGTTAGGAGTAGGTTTGGGTGCTTGAAGAAAATGAGGTAGGAGATCACCAGGGCGAAGAGAAGGGCGAGCCTCGGGGATCCCAGGAGGTTCCTCATCCAGTTGAGGATCCAGACGAACATGACGAGGGTGAGGGCCAGCCTGATGTCGTCCATAGCTGGAGAGAGCTCCGCCCGTATGACGGAGAAGACGTAGAGGAGTATTACCAGGGTAATGAGGGCCCCTGCCCAGGCCTTCACGGTCTTATTTTCTACCTCTACCCACCTGACCATCAACAAGATATGGCTTCTCTCCTATTAAACCCTTTTTCTTCTGAGGAACTTGGCAAAGACTACGAAGGTCCACCCCACCGCGCTGAAGGCCATGGTGCCCAGTATGATGTTTATCCACCAGAGGGTCGTGGTGACCCAGAAGTGCTTGTAGACGAGGTAGTAGGCGGCGGCTGCCGTTAGGATGATGGTTATCCAGCCGTCCCCAAAGAACTGCCGGAGGAACGAGTAGATGGATAGGATGAGTATGAGGCCTATGATGAGCTTTATCTCCGGGAGTGCTACCCCCAGGAAGAGGGGCAGCAGGAAGAGGGCCGCCATTAGACCAGCCCAGAGCAGTAACATCTCAGAACCTCCTCAGCCTCTCCATGACGTTGAGGGGCCTCCCCCTCTCCATTTCCTCGAACTCCATCCCCCTTATGGAGTCGTACTGAAAGATCATATCCTGCATGAAGCCTCCCACTCCCTTTAGGATAAAGAGGATGAAGAGCAATATAAGGATTCCCAGGACAGTCCACCGGGCGAAGAGTATGTAGTAACCCCCTATGAGCAGTCCAACCACGAAGAGAAATCGGTTGTTCCCCACGGTGCCCATCAACCACCTCAGGAAGAAGAAGAATATGAATATCTTGGCGAAGAGTATGTAGTCGTTGAGGAGGTCATACATGGGGCTCACCTCTCAGTGCGGCACGTCCGGGGGCGTGGGGGCGTTGCAGTTGTTCACAGTGACGAGATCCTGGTAGTAAATCGGCCCGGATCCGTGGGGATACACCACGGTCACCCCGATCATCCCGTAGCCGCCGCCACAGTCCCTGACGACGTAGACGTCGGTACCGTATATGTATCCTATGGCTATCAGGTCGTCGTTCCTGGCCACGTCCTGGTCAATAATGAAGAACCCCACCGGGTAGTCGAGGTCACTGCCGTTCCACTTGAAGGACCGGACGCACTCCTCGTTTATCTCCAGCATCAGTCCGCTGCCCTGGTACTGTATGCTGTCCTCCGGGTCATAGAAGACACTCCTGTCGATGTAGGGATAGACGTCCGTGTTGTATTCTTCTCCCGTGGCCCTGTTCTTGATCGTCACCTTCAGCGTGACCAGGTAGCTGGAGAAGTTGTAGTCAGATTCCACGTCGAGTGTCCCTTTGTCTAACTTCCCGAACTTTATAACAGGGAAGAGGAAGATGGTGTTGGAAGTCTTTATGGGTGGGAAGCGGATGACGAGGTCGTGTCCCCCACTGCAGTTGTCAAAGTCCTCTATATTGGCAAAGGCATACTCTACCTGGGTGTTCAGGTCGAGACCCCTGCACGTAGGGCGGTCAAAGTCGAAGGCCACGTACTCAAACTTCCCCAGGTACAGGGAGGTCTGGTAACTCTGCACACAGTTGTCATAAACAGAACCCCATTCCTCCTGGAACCCAGTGCTGTTAAACGGCACATCACCGTCCGAGAAGTGAAGTTCTTCAAGGACGTGACTGGGCAGCCAGTACACCTCCCCGCTGTAACTTCCGTCGCTCGTGAAGACCACGGCTGGCACGAGGTACTTCGTCGAGAAGCTCTCCGATGATGTGTTGGTCCAGTATTCTTCGGCGAGACACCCACTACTGCTACAGGCCCACGTCAGGCGATCTCCACTCATTGCCTCCTCCCCTGCTATCTCGTCTACCTCCTTGAATGCCAGGAAGAAGCCGTTCTGTGGAACTATGCTATCCGGCGGTGCGAACGCCTCGCCGTTGATGACGAGCGGGCCATCCAGTTCATCCAGGGGCTTCGGCTCCTCCGTCGAGTAGACGTAGATGTCCTCGGTGCCGGCACCCTTCACCACGAGCCTGGGGGAAGTATATGCATCCTGGAACCAGGCAGCCCCCACCTCGTCGCTCTCCTCTGCCGAACTGCCCACGAAGACGGTGTGGTCCGCCCCCTCCGGGAGCCACACGTCCTTACCCACCACGCAGTAGTCGCCACAGCTTTTCAGCGTCATCCTGTACTTCTTCCCCAGGTCGTGCCAGACGACGTCGTCCCCGTACCAGAGGGAGTAGCCTTCTTGAAGCGGCGGCATACTCTGTACGTTACCGTTCACCCACACATAGGTGACCTCCCCTTCCGCCACGTTGAGCTGCTCGAACTCTCCTCTATCCACCACTATTCCGGTGCTACCGACCACGTCCGAGGTGTCTACCCCCAGCACCGCGTAGGCAGTTGACCATCTATCGCCTTCGTTGGAGGGACCGGTGAAAGCAGGGATACTGCCAACGTAAAGGTAGCCCACCGTCTCGATGCCGCTACTCGTCCTCTCTTTCACCAGGAAGACCGTGGCACTTCCCTGCCCTTCCCTCCAGCTGGTGGTTCCCCTTTCCCCTTCCTGACACGTGTAGACCTCGGAGTACTGGGCCGGCGCTTTTTCGGAGGGATAGAGCTTGGCGACGCATCCACCGTCGTGACAGAAGAGGTAGACGCTGTTGCCCGGGCTTGCCTTGTCCATACCGTTTTCCTTGTACCACCGGCAGTGGTAGTCTTCCTTCCTGTCGGTGAGAACGCATACACCACCACCTGGGCTTGCGCCACTCCCGTTGGTGGTCAGGATTGCCTCCCAGTGGAAGTAACCGCCCGTGGCGTCGTAGTAGTCCTTACACTGATCCTCCGGCACGTCCTCGTCCGGGTCTATGTACACGATACCGTCGCCTTCTGCCACCTTGCCCAAACCGTCTCCCAGCACGTAGCTTAGCCGACCGTAGTCGCCCCTGTACCTGTACTCGATGGCCCTGAAGTAGTCGTCGACGCTGGTGAACACGTAGAGGTTGCCGTCCTTGCAGAGGAGGGGAACGAGGTATTCGGAGCTGAGATTGTTAAGCAAGTTGTCTCCGAAGTACGCCCTGAGGAAGGAGAGGGGATATATCCTCACCTCGCCGGGGGCCAGTACCGAGAGGGTATTATTCCCGATCTTTTCTTCCTGGTCGTAGCGGTCGTATGAGGGCACCGGGCAGTAGCCCACCGGGACCTCCACGGACGTTCCGAGAGTGGACCACTCCAGGAAATTGAGCTCGGCGAGAACGCTCTCGTCTTCCTTTATGCAGACGGCGGACCTGGTCTCCTTCCCACCTGCCGCGGAGACCACGTCCTCCGGGTCGGGGTAGAGCAGGAGCCTACCATCCTCCTCGGCGTAGCACAGTCTTAAATCCCCTTCCTCGAGGGCCTTCCGGATCTCCTGCAGTGTAAGAAAGCGGGCGAGCCTGACGGTCTGGCCGTTCTCCACGTTCACCTTCTCGTTGTCCACCGTCACCGTGCAGGTGGTCCCCTCGGGTACCTTGAAGGTGACGTCCACCATCTTCTGGTCAGAGAATGCGTAGCACAGGCCTCCCACGCACTTGTAGCTGGCCCCTTCGGGTGTACATCCGCCGCTCAGTTGGAAGGGGAAGATGTAGGCGTGGGAAGCGCTTTCATCTTCGAGGGTGAGGGGGGCTTCACCATTCACCTTCGGGCTCCCGTAAAGGAGGTCCTTCCAGGCGCCGTAGTGCCGGGCGAAACCGTCCAGCCCGTCAAAGATCTCTTCCCTCGCTATGAAGGTATCACCGTGGAAGTTGTACCTGCCCTTGAAGACGACGCCGTTCTCCGCGTCCACGTAGAGGACAGGGAGAGCCACGTACTTCAGGGCACCCTCGAGCCTGTCGGCACAGAAGCTCCTCTTTCCTACCTTCTCACAGCAGTCGAGGACGGCCCCCAGGGCACCCTCGTTCCCGTCCAACACGTAGTCTTCCAGGAGGGAGACCACGTCAACGTTACTGCATCCTTCCCCGGTAGCGCCCACCAGGTCGTCCAGGTCTTCCCGCTCGTCCTCCATCGACGCTCTTAGTACCTGCAGGGTGATCCCGTCGAAGTAAAGGGTGGACGGGTTATCTATGTAATCGGAGAGCCTTGTCCTGTCGACGTCGCCTGCCTCGTCATAGGGGAGGAACTTGGTCTTCACGTAGTAGAAGGGCCCGTCGCATCCGGGGAGGATGGCGCCCTCGTCCTCTTGGCTGTCGCCCCTGTCCGGTCCTGAGGGAGGCTCTACCAGTCCGGTACCTGATCCCCTGATGGTAAACTCTTTCTCGTAGGGCCCGAAGGCGTTGTTGTCAAAGTATACCCTCACGGTCAGTGTGTAGGGCTGGGAGATCCTTAGATACTGAACAGGGAAGGTAAGCGACCGGCCCTCTACGCCCAGATCAAAGGGGATTACCACCCTGTCACTCCACCCGCCGTTCCCATACCTCACGGTGTCTGGCCCGTTGGTCTCCACTACCACCCTTCCCTGGAGGGCAAAGGGGACTGGGTAATCGGCTTCCACGCTTATGTCAAGGAAATGGACGTCCTCCTCGTCCCTGTGACGTGCGTCCACGTGGACCGACAGGGATGGCTCCCACCTGACCGGGGCATAGCCACTGGCGAGGTACTCGTTGCCGTTTAGGTCCTCGAGCCTCACCACCGCCGTCAGGAGGAGGTAACGGGTCCAGGAGCGTTCTACATCGTTCAGCTCGAAGGGGTTCACGGGGCGGTCCAGCTTCACCCGGTCCACCCACACAACCCCGTTATAGGGGTTGTAAGAGAGGTTTACGTCCTCCGCAAGGAAGCTTATGGTGTTCCAGACAGTTTGGCAGTAATCCAGGGCCTCTTCCGGACTCGCTCGGGGATGAGAGGAGAGGTAATCACCCTGACAGGCATCGTAGTCGAAGCCCATGCTCATTGAAACCAGTCCTGCGAAGGACAGACCCGGCGGCGGTACCATCTCCAAGGACATATAGCTCGTCACGTCCTCGTAGCTCCGGGCAAGGTTATAGCCAGGTGGGGTGAGGATCACCTGTGTATCGTTGTCCACCACGTAGTAGTACACGTCGAAGGACTGTCGTCGTTCCTTTCCGTAGCGATCAAGGTACACAAGTGATATGTTCTCCCTTCCGCTCTCATTCACGTCCTTGCTCACCTTAAAGTAGGTGTTGGCGCCCACCTCGGTGGGACAGGTCCACCCTCCACAGTCGAGGAGGGTGAGGGGGTATCCACAGACGTTCTTTAAGCGGTAGGAGAGTGTCCCGGCCGAGGGGAGAACCTTTTCCTTGTTGTCTGCCAGCTCCAGACACCTGTCCCAAAAGCTGAAGGGGATGTACTTGGTAACTGCAAAGCCTTCGTGGTTTTTCAGTTCGGCGCTGACCACCACGTTGCCTTCCTCGTTCTCACAGCCGGTGAAGTGGACGGTGATGGAGGCCTCCCCGGCCACGGTGACGTCCGTCTCCTCCGGGTTGAAGACCATTTCACAGTAGGGGTTGTCGTCGGCCATGTGGAGACCCACGGTGACGGGATAAGGTAGGTAGTTCCGGATCAGGATGGTGAAGTTCTTGTCTCCCTTGGTAAGGGATGAGGGGACGGATATGGAGAAGGGCATCTCTTCCACGTCGATCCTCTGGGATGTGGGGCTCACCCTCCCGTCTATGGAATACCCCGTAACCGTGAGGGACGTGCACCCCCTTGCGTCGGCGAAGACCTTGAAGGGCATTACCCACCGGTAGCCTCCCGTGGGTAGTGCCTCCTGTTTCACCTCCCCCTTGTATACCGTGTAAGAGGGAGAGCAGTCATCTCCCGTTAGAACTAGCCAGGCGTCCTGGAACGGCACGGGGGCGTAGAACTCCCCCTCTATCACCACATTGCTAACGGGCGGCACCCTCTGGGTAAAGAGCGTCAATCCTCCCCTGTTGGGGTAGTCGTATACTCCTCCTACCGGGTCCTCTATTCTGTAGAACTCGTTTCCGTCCCTGAAGAAGAGGTGGAGTGCCCTATGGGAAGAAACGAAGTCTCCTACCGGTAGGTTCCCTTCATAGACCGACACGTTCCTTAGGTCTACCTGGATACTGTCTCCCACTACCTGGTAGTCTGCCCTTTTCTCCACCTCCATCCTCCAAACGTATCTTGTCCCCTTCACGGTCGAACCGAAGCAGACCCCCACGGTCTCGTCGCAGAGTATCGGGTATTCTCCAACGGGCACGGAGATGGATGTGGAGTCTTCTCCCTTCTCAGTGGTGAGGACAGCCTGGACGGAGACAGGCCCTGTCACCCTCACATCCCTGAATACCTTTACGTAGTCTCCACCATCGAAAGAGAGGTCTTCCCCGTTGAGCTCGAGGCCCCCCACCTTCAGGGAAATGCTGGCAGGTAACCTGGAGAACGCAACCACCTTTAGATCATAGGTTTCGCCCACCCTTGCCCTCTTTACTACTCTACCATCTGGCGAGAGGAGTGATAGCTCCACGCGGGGTTCCGGATCGATGAAAACGAAGCGAAGGTGGTTTACCTCGGGTATGTATATGAGGTTTGACTCTTCACTGCCTCCCAGGGAGGCCTTTATTACGTAGTAGCCCTCTGGTA
>JALUER010000090.1 GCA_027043825.1 Microcaldota archaeon | reverse complement strand
GAAAGTAGGCGTTCTTCACGCCCCTCTCCTTGAACATGGGGTCGGCGATGGCCTGTATGTTTTCCCATATCCCGTACCCCCATGGCATGAAAACGTCACATCCCTTTATGGGGGTCCTCTGATCCGCGAAGCCCCCCTTCCTCACGACCTCCAGGTACCAGGTGGAGAAGTCTTCTTCCTTACGGGCGCCTACACCGAGCTCTTCCGCCATGGCATTAAGGAAGGGAGAAAAGGGTTAAAGGGGATCCATGACGAGCACCTCGTACTCGCCCACCCGGAGGCTCACCTGTCCCTCCACCTCCAGGCGCCTCTCCCGGAGGGGTAGGTATACCTTCCAACGGCCGGGCGGCAACTTCACCGTCACATCGACGGGGATGACCTCCCGGACGGGGTGGACGGTTCCTGTAGAAGAGAACGGAGGGAGGGGGTGCTTGGACTTCCCGATGGAAGTGGATATGATCCGCTGATTGTAGGTGTGGTTGAGGAGGTGGATGACCCAGCGCTCCCCGTCCTTCCTGTACTCCACCTGCACCGTCTCGGGGGCGTCCACGGAGACTTCCGGTCTCGGGGTGAGCCGTTTCACGGCCTCTTCTATCATCTTCCTGAAGACGGGCAGGCCCGTCCTCCAGTAGTGCCTTCCGATTTGACCCGTGAAGTAGAGGCTCCTTCCCTCCCCGTAGCTGTTCTCCACGGCGAAGGGCATGTCCAGGAGGACGCCCAGGGGCGGTGGAGATCTGCCAAGGGTGTACTCGGGGCCGCTCCACTGGGATATGAGCCCCACTCTCCCGTACCCCTTCCCCTCTGCTTCAATCATGGTGTGCCAGGCCATCCTGTACTCCGTCCTCCGCTTCCGAAAATCGTAGCTCATGTCCCCCATTACCACGGGGAAGTCTATGCCGAACTCGGGAAGGACGACGTAGCTCCACGGCACGCGATAAAGTCCCTTGAGCCTCACGCCGAAGACGTCGGAGAGGGAGAGCCCGTGCTCCTTTATGCACTCGGGCCAGGCAGAGGTGAGGAAGGTGGAGACGACCCTCCCTCCTTCCGAGACGTAGGCCCTGACCTCCCTCTCCAGCTCCCTGGAGACGCAGACCACGTTGGGGAGGACGACGAGGGAGTAGTCCCTCACCTCGTAGGGATCCGCCCCGGAGATGAACTCGACGGGGTAGTGGAGGTGCTGTAGGGCGTAGTAGAAGCCCCTCACCTCGTCCACGTAGCCGTAGGGGTGTTCCCTACCGTAGTGGTCCATTGTGGAGCCGGAGAAGAGGATGCCGATGTGCCGGGAGGGCTCCGCCTCCAGGTACTCCTCCAGCTTCCTGTGCTCCTCAAAGACCTCCTTGACGGCGGGGACCCTCACCCCGTTGTGGTAGAACTCGTTGCCAAAGAAGAGGATCCAGATGTTGCCGCCTGCCACCATGGATTCTCTTAACCCCTGGCGGATGGCTACGGGGGTGGTGGGGGCTGTGGTCCTGTAGAGGTGGAAGTAGTTGCGGGAGGCAGCAGTGGGCCTCTTGGACAGGGCTCGAGTTAGTTTCACGATCTCGGAGATGAAGCCGGGGGGTTGGTGGTCCGTCTCGGAGGCCTCCGCGAAGACGAAGTCCACCACGGCCCGGGCCCGCTCGGCTACCCGGTTCATCCGGCCCGACCAGCCGGCCGGGTGGGAGTTGTACATGAGGGGCACCTCCCCGGCCACCTCCTTCAGCTCGGCGAGCCGCTCCACCGTGGTGTCGTACCTCCACTCCCACTGGGTTCTCCACCGGGAGTCGTGCCAGAGGGGCTCCGTGATCATCTCGTACCCCGTGTCCCTCCTGAACTTCTCCCGGCAGTACTTACAGAAACAGGCCCTCTCGAGGTCGGGCTGGTAGCGGAAGGAATCGAGGAAAATCACGTCGGCTCCCATCTCCTTGGCTTCCCGTATTTCCTCCTTTATGACGTCGAGGAAGGGGGAGTTAATGCACATCTGGGGCCAATCGGGCACTATCCTCCTCTCCTCGTCCGCCGGGATGTGCTCCAGGTGGACGTACTCCCCCCTATGGTTGACCTGGGCCCAGTCAGTGTGCTTGAAGAAGTAGTACTGGTCTGCCGTGTGGCCCACCATGAGGGCCACCTTTATGCCCTTCTCGTGGGCGAGGCGCACCACGTTCCTCACGAAGTCCTCCCTCATCTGGGGATGGGCCGGATGGACCTTGGAGCCCCTGTAAAAGGCCCTCCCCCAGGGGTCCCGGGCGAAGATGACGAGGAGATCCGCCCCCAACTCCTCAGCCAGCTTCACCACGTCCTCCGAGTTCACGCCGAGGAGGGGAGTCCCGTAACGGTCTTCTATGTTGAACTGGACGATGCGCAGTGGCTTCTTCCACCACTCCACAACACCCAATAATTCGACCTGTATTTAAACCTTCTATCCCCCATAGGCCTGGACCGTTATGGTGGCTCTTTTTACTACTCCCCAGCCGAGGGCAAGCCACAGCACGGAGAGAAGAAGGAGCAAGGGGAAGTCGTCCACCACACCGAAGACAGCCTTGGCCGGAAACGTCGCAGAAAAATACACCGGCAGAAACACCGTAACGAATAAGCGGACTGCCCCACGGTAGAAGTCCGCAGGGATCTCCACCAAGTACCCCAGAAAAGAGTAGAAAAGGTTCCACAGACGGCCGCTTTCCAAGAATAGGAGAGATATCCCGACCACAAACAGCTCAAACCCCGTGTAGAATAGCAGGCCCAGGACGAAAGCAATTAAGCCAAGCCACCACTTCGGAGAAAGGAGGACGACGGCCAAGAGCAGCAGGGGCGCCTTTATAAGGGTAGCGAGGATGTACCCACCGTCGTTCCTCCTGAGTATGCCGTAAAGGTAGGGGTGTGGCTTCAAAAAGGGCTCAAATATCCCGTCCAAGAAGTAATCGTGGTAAAGCCAGGCCATGTCACGGATATAAGATCTTACTATGTAGTAGAGCTCGAGGAAGATGGCAAAGGAGAGAACCATATCCGTAGACCAGCCGGTGGGAACCTTCGATACAACGGAATTCCACAGGACGAGCACCGTGAAGATGGAAAGGGCTGTCCAGGTTAGTTCAAAGATAAGGTCGAGGTACCCTGCCTTTACCTTGTCCCTGAGGATTCTCCAGAGGGCCCCTATCCACCCCACGACTCCCACCTCTTGGACGCAACGTGGAAGACTATCCTCTCCAAGACAGCGAGGAACGCGATCCAGAGAAGGAGGGGTAAGAAGTTGGGACTTCTACCAAGCACTATCATGGCCACGTCGTAGTGGAGACTCTTCCAGGGCAAGAAGGAGGCGACGTCCACGAGCCAGGAGGGTAGGAGGTCAAGGGGCACCAAAGACCCTCCGAAAAGGAGGGAGGGAAGGTAAACGAGAATGCTCTGGAACCCCCAGATGGTGTAGAACCAGGTAGCAAGGTAACCTATTATCTGGCCAAGGAGCAGGTAGAACACCACCGCCAGAGAAAGGCCCAAGAAGAACAAAGCAATATTTACACCGCCGTAAACCTTGTATATCACCGCGAACACCAGTAAAGAAGAAACGAGGGAAACGAATGTAGATCCCAGGTTTCTGAGGAAGAGGTAGGACGAGAGGTTTACAGGCTTCGTAAGGAGAGACGGGAGGAACCCTGTCCTTATCATGTTGGCGACGGGGAAGCTCACGTAGATGGGTAGGAGCACGAGGAGGTGGGAAGCCGCCGTGTAGAGGAAGAGCTCCCGAAGGGAAAAGGATCCCACGGCCCCTATACCATACCAAAGGGAGGGGATGATGAGGAGTAGAACGGGCCCCTTGAGGGCATCGATGAGCACGTCGAGGGGGAAGGTCTTGTACCTCTTGAGCCCGACCAGGATATAACTAAGCGCCCGGAACGACATGCTTGAGCACCTCTTCCAGGTCTGGCTCCTCCACGGTAAGATCCACCACATCCTTCTCCAGGAGCTCTCTCACCACGGAGCTAACCTCCTCCCTCGGCACCCGGAGCTCTGCTGTGCTCCCGACAGAGCGGACTACATAGGGCAACGGTCCAGGAGGAGAAGAAAAGGTAACCAGGACCCTCTTCCACCCTACCACTTGTTTCAGATCGTCCAGTCCCCCATCGAAAACGATCTTTCCCCTGTCCAGCAAGACCACCCTTTCCACGATCTCCTCCACGTCCTCCAACTGGTGGGAAGAAAGGAGCACGGTCTTTCCCTCCCTCCCGACCTCCTTTAAGAAGGCCCTTATCTTCTCCCGCGTCCACACGTCCATGCCCAAGAAGGGTTCATCGAGGAGCACGACGTCCGGGTCGTGGAGAAGGGTTAGTGCCAACTCGCAACGGATTCGTTCGCCAAGAGACAGTTCCCTGGCAGGCTTTTCCAAATACTCCTCGATGCTTAGTATCTCCGAGAGCCGGCCAACCCTTTCCCAAAAGGTCTCTTTGTCCATACCATAGGCCTCCTTGTAAAAGAGAAAGGTGTCTATGACGGGGATTTCCCAGAAAAGGAAGGTTCTATGGCCAAACATCACCCCTATACTTTCCAGGAACTCCCGCCTCCTCTCCCAGGGCGTAAACCCCAAAACAGATACCTCTCCCTCGTCGGGGTGGAGGACACCGGAAAGGATCTTTATGGTAGTGCTCTTCCCGCTCCCGTTGGGCCCAAGGTAGCCCACCACTTCGCCCCTTTTTACCGTGAAGCTTACTCCCTTGAGGGCCTCTAATACCTCTGTTTCGCCCGGAAAGATGAGGAACGTCCTCTTGGTCTTCCGGTAGACCTTCTTGAGGTTTTCCACCACTATTACTTCTTCCATCAACCAAAGGATCCCCCGAAAGTACTAATAAGCTGCAAGCAGATTCTTTCGATATGTGGATCATATACGACGGCGTGAGGACACCCTTCGTGGATCAGGCCCTTCGGTCCTCCATAGCCATCACCGGGCTCCCTCCCCGGATAATTGACGCCGTTATCGAGGAGGTAAAGGAGAGAATAAGAACCATGGGAGGGGTTGTGGAGAGGGAGGAGCTGGTTTCCATTGTGGAGGATCTCCTCTCTCCCTATGGTGTGGAAGACCGCTATAGGGTGTGGGAAAAGTACAGGGAGCTAAGGAGGTCGGGTGAGTACGATAGGCCCCTCATCATGCTCATCTCCGGAGCATCAGGGACGGGAAAGAGCATAGTAGCCACGGACATAATAGGACGTTTTGCCATAACGAGGATCTACTCTACAGACAGTATTCGTCAGCTCGTCCGAACCACGCACCCGAAACCCACGGTAATGGTTCACACCTGGGAAGCCAAGGACTACTTGACGGATGAGGACGTGGAGAGACTGCGAGCACTCTTCGGGGAGCAGTCCATGAACATCTACGGCTACCTGGACCAGTCCCTCTGGGTCGTGGAAAAGGGAGTAAAGCCGCTGTTAGAACGGCTGAACAGGGAAGGGGCCAATGCCCTGGTGGAGGGTGTTCACCTACTTCCGGGGGTCGTGACGGGAGAGAACGTCGCGTTTGCTGTGATAGAAGTTCCCTACGAAGTACACAGGGCCTTCATATTCGTGAAGTCAAGGAGAGCAGAACTCAAGGACGTTGGTAGAGACCCTCGGAGGAGGGAAGAGGAGTTTAGGCTCATAAGGGAGGTTCACGACTTCCTCGTCAGGGAAGCCAAGAAGAGGGGTGTCCCAGTGATCAGGTTTACCAACTACGGGGAGACCGTAAAGGGGTTCATAGACATCATCTACGATACGGTAAGGGGTATTGTGGATAGGTACGGGTAATAAAAAGGCCTCCGTTCTTTTAGACCCGTGAGGGGCTTCAGCGAGATAGTGGCCGTCACTCTGCTCGCCCTCCTGGCCCTTACCATAGGTACGCTTGCCTATGCTCTCGTCCAAGAAGCTGTAAACAGGGACGTTGAAACCCCCAACTTCGTGCCGCCTCCTCACCTCCTCTCCGCTTCTGCTACCGTAACCTCCCTCGGTGAGACCGGATACCTTTTTGAGGTAAACGTCCAACTTGCCAGCTGCAGGGGTATAGAGGACGCGCAGGGAACGCTGGTCGGAATAGTAGGAACGGACGAGCTCATCCTGGGGAGCAGCTATCCTGAGTCTTGTGAAAACGGCCTCGCACTCTTCAAGATAGTCTCGAACTCTTTGGCCGATAGCTACAAGTTTTATCTGTGGAAGTACGGCTACAAAAGTGACGAAGTAAATCTCGTTGTAACAGCAAGTGAGGGAACTACTCCGCCTCCGGGGTAAGAATATTAAAACGTTCTTTCTCAACATTTGATCGACGTGCCCCGGTAGCTCAGCCTGGTAGAGCGCTCGCTTGGTAAGCGAGAGGTCGCGGGTTCAAATCCCGCCCGGGGCTTCTCTCATGGGGTATCCACCCCTATGACCCCGTGGTAGGGGTGATCTCCGCTCCCGCTCCGACCACCCTCCCGAGATCGAACCTGGAGGGTGCTCGAGCGGAAGCGAGGAGCACCCTACACTCGTCCGGCCAAAGAACTTGGCCGTTGGGTAATCCCGCCCGGGGCTTCTCTCACCCCCACGTTCTGTATACAGCCGGTGTGGAGTAGTGTTTCCTTAGGAGGGGCCATGCCTCCTTTTTCACGTAGCAGTTCACCCGTAAAGTATAGACGTACTCTGTGCCATTCCTCTTCTCCGATACCACAACACTCCTCAGGTAGAAGGGTGGAGCCCTCTTTCTGCCATCCGTTTTCACCTTTATTCTGGCGCCTCCCTGGAACAGATCGGGCCGATTCTCCGCGAAGGAGGGAAGGAGGTCGCTCCGTAGGTAACACCTCCCCCTCTCAGTGTAGACAACGGCCACTACCCCTTCCTCACACAGTATCCGGAGGTGCCTCTGCACGGTTGACCTGGGGAGCCCTGTCAGCTCTGCTATCCACTCCTCAGGCAGGGGTTCGTCCAGGAACTCAAGGATCTTCCTCCTCACGCCCATCCTTGCGTACCTCTCCACCAGTCCTGTGAGGACACCAACGTCCACCCCTGCGTTTTTCGCTGCGTAGACCCCCTCCACGAAGAGGTCCAAGTCTATCGTGTCAGGGGTTACTATGAAGACCACGGACTTCGGTATTCTTCCCGCCGGCCGGAGGGCCCTCCCCCTTCTTTGGATAAACCTAAGGGGCGAGGAGGCGTTACTCCATATGACGAGCAGGTCCACCGTGGGGAGGTCCACCCCCTCTTCCCCTGCCGAGGTGGAAACCAGTATCCGGGCCTTCCTGGCCTCCTCCAGCTCTTTCTTCCTCTCTTCCACCGACCTCCTCCCAGTTATCAGGACAGCTCCCAGGAGCTGGGCCACCCGCCTCGCCACCACAACCCTGTCTATGAAGATAAGGGCCTTTTCATAGTCGTGTTGTTCCAGTACTCTCTGGAGGATCTCCCATTTGTGAAGATCCCTCAGCTTGATCACCCGTTCCCTAAGGTGGGATAGGAGTGCCGCGAGCTTCGTTTTCTTGCTGATGCTCTCTTTGAGGGCGAGGGCCCCGTCCCGGGAAAGGTAGGTGAGGGCAAGCCTGTAGAGTATCTTTTCCCTTCCCTCACTTACCGTCCTAAGACCCTCGATTTCGTCATAAACGCTTCTTTCCTCTTCATCAAAGGGTGCTTCGTAAACCTCCGCTACCCACTGGGCCACGTAAGGCCTTATCAGCGGATCATCGTATCTCCACTCCCTTATGGGGCCTATGAGTTTCTGTATGACCTTCCGGTGACGGGAAGGGATGTGGGCAGAGAGGCCCAACCTGTACTTGGCCCCCACCTTTTCCAGAAACTTTCTAAGGGGGTCTTCACCCACCGCGTGGTGACACTCGTCTACTACCACTACGTCTACATCAAACAGACCCAAGGCCAGGGCAGACTCGGGTGTAGTTACGAGCACCTTTCTCTTGAGGGCAGATTCATCCTTCACAAGCCCGTGATACATCCCCACGTCCAGGTCCGAGTAGCGGCGGTAGAAGTCGTAGGTTTGCTCCACGAGGATGCGAGTGGGCTCCAGTACAAGGACCTTTTTCACCTTCGGGGCGAGGGTCTCGACAAAGAGGAGGCCAACCAGGGTCTTCCCCGCCCCGGTAGGCATAATAACCGCTAATCTTTCCCTCCGGAGGGCCTCCTTGACTGCCCTTTTCTGGTACTCCCGGGGTTTTAGCTTAGAGATGCTCTGCCACCTCCCGGGCCACATAGTAGTAGAACTTTATGGCGTCCCTGTACTTCGTCTCGGGCGGACCGGTGTAGATGAGGTGAACAGGTGTACTTTCATACTCCACGTGCTTCACGATGTATTCTGCCAGGGCCCGGGACAGGACGTCCAGGGAGGGATATCCCATGCCCAGAGGCGTCCTCTTCTTAACGAAGATCCGCTTCCTGAGGTAGAGGCCAGTGACCTGGGAGAAGCGCAGGGACACGTGGCCTGCAAAGAGGTCCTTGTGCTTCCTGAGCAGGCCTATCCAGAATTGCTCGTCCACCTTCGAGTCTGCCTCGTGGAACTTGCCATCCTTGTATACCTCCATTTCCCGTATGAAGTCGTTCTCCAGCTGGAAGGATATCCCTACCCTCTCATCCCCTACAATTTCCATTATGGCCCGTACGTCTTCAGGGAACCCAAGGAACTTGGGGGAGTAGGTTGTTTCCAGGGTTATTATGATGTCCTTCGTTGCATTCAACATCTCCTTTACGGTCTCTGCAGCCAGGTGAATGGAGGCGTCCCTGTCCTCACCTACACCGCCCAAGTGCACGTTGTAAACACTCGCCCCGGCCCGCTCGGCCATCTGAATGGCCCTAACGTGGACCCTCCTGGACTTCTCAAGTGTGTCCAGGTCTTTACCCGAAAGGGCGTAGTAGGGGCCATGGGCCGTTATCACCGAGAAGGATGAAGCCGTTTCCCGGTAGGAATCAAAGTAGCCTTCGTCCCTTCTCTTCATGAAGTCGCCGGGAGGGATCTCAGTCAATCTCACACCGAGAAGGAAGGCCTTTCTCAGTGTAGAAAGCCCGTTATACGTTCCCCACTCAAGGATAGCTCTCATGTTAATATACTTTTCCCCAACTGAATAAAAGACGAGGGCCCGTGGTGTAGCCTGGCCTAGCATACGGCCTTCGGGCGGCCGCGACCGGGGTTCGAATCCCCGCGGGCCCATTCAACCGATGCTCGGTTGATCCGCAAGCGGGTGCGATCTAACGATCGCACGCACTACGGGGGTTTCGAAAGGGGCGTAGCCCCTTCGGTTCGATAATCCCCGCGGGCCCACTATGGGGTATCCACCCCTATGACCCCGTGGTAGGGGTGGTCTCCGCCTCCGCTCCGACCACCCTCCCGAGAGAAGACTCGGGGTTTCGAAAGGATTGCCCGGCTACAGCTTCCCGCCACACGAGAAGGTATATATTGGATGGGGTGCTATTTTAGGCGTGGACTGGAGGATTGCCACTTTCCTGGTCATCCTTTTCTGGGGTCTCCAGGGCGTGTTGGTGAAGGTAGCCCTGAGGGGCGTGGACGAGAGGACGTTCCTCATCATCTACGGGATCGCGGCGCTGGCGCTTTCCTTCTTCGTCGCCCCGAGGGGAGAAGTGGTCCGGCCCTACGTGGGGGTCGCCCTGGCAGCGGCATTGACATCCATCCTGGGATACCTCTTCTACCTGGAGGCGGTGGGATCGGGGAAGGTCTCCATCGTCGTTCCCCTCACGAGCCTCTCCATAGCAGTCACGGTCATTCTGGCAGCCCTCTTCTTGGGAGAAAGGCTGGACACCTACAAGGAAGTGGGTATAGCACTGGCCATGCTCGCAGTAGTCTTGCTGTCCCTGTAGTCGGGCCGGTGGCCACGAAATGAATAAAAATGACCTATGCCTTTTCCCTACATGAGTACCATGAAGGAGCTTGTAGAAAAGATAGAGTCGTTTATCCCCGGCATAAAGGAGTACAAAGAAAAGGAGTTGTTGAGGGAGGAGAGCCTGCGGGTGCACCAGTACGTGAGGAACAGGATAAGCGAAATGATAAACACCCTCAGGGAAGTAGAGAAGAATATCGTGCTAACGGATCCCTCGGCTAATATCATGCCCATGGAGCAGGTCTCCCAGATGCTGGAGACGCTGCTGAGGTACGTGGAGTCGTTCCAGCTGGGATACTCCGGCTGGCTGGACAGTGTCAATGTGGAGCAGGAGGAGCTAATGAAGGTGCTGGAGCTGGACTACAACCTGCTAAATATGGTAGAGGGTCTGAGGAAGGCCGTGGATGAGCTGGTGTCCGTGGCAGGCGTGGACGACTCGCAGGCATCTGCGAAGGTGAGGGAGCTCATCTCCGGCATAGACAAGGTGAAGGTCATCCTGAAGGAGAGGGATTCCATACTGAAGAAGGTTGGAGGTGACAACGATGGCTGAAGGTCACGCACTCGTCATAGAATGGAACGAGGATGCGGCCCGGAACATAGTTGCCTGGAAGTGGCCGGATGACAGGCTCCTCTTCGGCTCCGTAGTGGTCGTGAGGGCCGGGCAGGTGGCCGTCTTCCTCAGGGATGGAAAGATCATGGGTGTCCTGGAAGAGGGGAGACACGTCCTGACCACCGCCAACTTCCCCTGGCTGAGTGATCTTATAGAGAAGATACCGGGCATAGGGGAGTACGCCAAGGCCTTCAAGGCCGAGATCTACTTCATATCGACCATCGAGAGGCAGGGCAAGTTTGGAGGTCAGGGATACGCCGGGAAGGACCTCCACATAGCCGTGAACTTCCACGGGGACTACATGTACAAGGTGGACAAGCCCGAGGTGTTCCTGAAGGAGTACGTGGGTACCAAGGGGCAGGTGACGGAGGAGGAGCTGAGCGAGTACCTGAGGAACACCATAAACTCTGCCATAACGACCTTCCTTGACTCCCTATCACCCAAGGAGTTCGCAAACCTCCTCAAGGCTGCCACGGGGGCGAGGGTGGTCCTCGAAGATGCCTTCCGGCAGATAGGGCTGAGGCTTGTCAGGATAAACCCCGTCTTCAAGGTGGCGGACCCGCAGATGGAGAAGTACCTGCCCTTCCTCTCCAAGGCAGAGAACTGGGAGCAGTTCAGACAGATCATGCAGATGCAGGCCATGGAGAGAATATCGAAGAACCTTGCCCAGAACCCGGCGGGCAGCATGGGTATGGGGATGGGCATGGGGATGTTGATGCCCGGTATGATGGGTATGGCGCCGGCGGGGTACACGGCACCGGCCATGGGGATGGCCGCTGGCTTCGTCCCGCCCCAGGGTGCACCCCAGCCGGCGGCGGCCAACATGAAGAGATGTCCCCAGTGTGGTAGAATGGTGCCCGCCGACGCAAAGTTCTGTCCCTACTGTGGCTACAAGTTTGGGTGATGGACATGGAGGGGAGCACTGCGCAAGGGGGAGCCACCCAGGCAGTGGTGGGCAATCCCATACGGTGTCCCTACTGCGGGGCGCCCATAAAGATATCGCCAGACGAGATGGTCTCCTTCTGTCCCTACTGTGGGTCCCCTGTGACCCTGCGGCCAGAGATAGTCCAGGGGACATCTTACATCGTGAAGGTGCTCGACAGGGACAAACTTGAACGTAGACTGATCAAGCAGATCCGAAAGATTGACTCGAGGGCCCGCCCCGAGTCCTTGGAGCTCCTCTACCTGCCCGTCTACCTCTACGTGGCCCAAGTAACCGCCAAGGCCGTGGTGGAGGTGGGGAAGGTAGAGGTGGTGAAGAGGAGGCAGACGAGGGTAACCGTGGAGAAGAAGTACATCAGGGACCTGGACTACACGAGGGTCGTGCCGGTGGCGGTGATAGGGCGGGTGAACGACTTCCCTGGCGAGGACGTCATCCTCAAGTTCATCGAGGAGACCTTCAAGTACAACGACATGAACTTCCCGCCGGGAACCGTCCTCAACACCAACACCGTGAAGGACTTCAAGGAGTACAAGATACTTGGGCTCCAGAAGAACCCGGTGGTGGCTGAACAGGAGGCCAAGGTGAGGGCGGAGAACCTCGTGTCTCCCAAGAACGAGAAGGGCATCATACCCACAGACGAGAAGTTGAAGAGGGTGCTCTTCTACGAGGGCTCCGTGGTGACCATGCCCAAGGGGCTCTTCTTCTTCCCGGTGGCCATATACCACTGGATGGACAGGGACGGGAGGAGGTACACCGCGGTGGCAGAGGCCCTGACAGGCAAAATCCTGTACACGACGAAGCCCATACCGACCTCCCTCAAGTACGGGGGAATGGCCATTTCCGCCCTCAGTCCCCTGATCTTCAACCTGCTCTACAAGCCCCTCGGGCTCCTCATGTCCTTCATCATAGGGGCGGTATTTGCCGTGGGAGGGATGCTAACAAAGGAGAGGGGTGAAGTGGTATGGAAGAAGTATTAGTGTCCTGTCCCTACTGTGGTGGGAGCTTCACCATACCGAAGGGTTCGGCGACGGCCCAGTGTCCCTACTGCGGAACCCAGATTATGTTCACTACCCTTGACCTGTCGGGAATGCCGGCACTGATGACGCCCCTCCGGGTATCAGAGCACGAAGCCAGGAAATACCTCATAAAGGAGGTGGCCAAGTATACGGTGCTCGATCCCTCCTACACCAACGAGCTGAGCAGGGCGGAGTCTAAGGTCGTCTTCATACCTTACGCCGTGTTCCACATCGAAGGAACCGCCACGACGTCGTACAGGGGCGGTAAGGAGGACGTGGCCAGCAAGGTATCGGATATGCTCGTCCAGACCATAACGAGTCAGGTAGGCATCGGTGTTCCGGAGACGGACAGGGGTAGAGTATACAGGGGTACTGTCTCCATCGTGAGGGAGGTGGCTGTCCCCCTCGTCAGGGAGTTCATCCCCCTCGCCGGGGAGGGCATACCGCCCAACGCCCGAACCTACACAGACGGTACACTACTCGAGAGGTCCGTCCCCCTCCAGCCAAACCTGCCCGTTCCCCCCGTGGGCAATCCCATAGACATATCCGAGAAACCAAAGGGCCTCATAGATCTTAAAGAGCTTGCAGAGGCACTCAGAGGAGACACCACGGTCTTTTCCTCGGCAGTAGACTACGTGAAGACCCTTGCCAAGTACGAACTCCTGAAGGAAGCCCTCGAAAGGGGACCAGTACCCGAGGAGTACCGCATACAGATCCTCCCCACCATGAACGTCTTCGTCCCCATGTACTACATGACCTTCAAGCGAGGGTGGGCACTCCTGAATGGCTACACGGGCAACGTGGAAGTCCTCGTCTTCGAAGAGACCCAGAAGACCCGGAAGATGGCAATGATGGCCGGAGGTGCCGCGGCAGTCATAGGTCTCGTGGCAGGGCTCATCAACGGAACCCTCTTACCCAGCCTCGGGGTCGGTATCATTTCCCTCGTCTCCGCCCTCTTCCTCAACAGGAAGGACATGAAGGTAAGGGGAAGGGTAACGAGCGGGGAAAAGAAGATCAAGGAAGAGGCCGTGGAAGAGATGAGGGAGTTCATAGAGAGGGCGGCGGGTGACTGAGGCAATATTCCGCTTTATTTTAAACCCTTCCCCTTCCATCATCTTTAGTCCCACACCAAGGGAGGGAGAACTATGGCCACAGCATACGACGTGCCGGGACAGTTGCTGGTTGAAGAGCTGGCCAAGGAGCTGGAAAGCGTCATAAAAATGCCTGACTGGGCGAAATTCGTAAAGACGGGCCCCCACAAGGAGAGGTTGCCCGACCAACCCAACTGGTGGTACATCCGGGCCGCCGCCATCATGAGGAGGCTTTACCTGGACGGCCCGGTGGGCGTGGCAAGGCTCAGAACCTATTTCGGTGGAAGGAAGAACTTCGGCGTGAGGCCTGAGCACCACGTGGATGCGGGGGGAAAGATCATAAGGACCATCCTCCAGCAGCTGGAAGAGGCAGGGCTGGTGGAGAAGGAGGAGAAGAAGGGCAGGAAGCTCACGCCCAAGGGAGTTTCCCTCGTGGACAAGGTGGCCACGAGGATAAGAATGGCCCTCGACGGCGCAAAGGAAGACAAGGGAAAGAAGACCGCCAAAAAGGAGGAGAAGAAGGGTGGTAAGTGAAGGGGTTCCTCCAAGCGACGAGGAGGTGAGGAGGCAGTACCTGGCAAGGTTACAGCTCCGGGCCACCCTCAAGAGGATACTCACGAAGGAGGCCTTTGAAAGGCTCGAAAGGGTGAAGATGGCCAATCCCGAACTGTATGCCAAGGCCGTTCAGGCAGTCATGTACCTCTACCAGGCGAAGGGCACCGTAGTTGATGAGGACACGCTCATAAAGCTCCTCAAAAGGTTGAGGGGACAAAAGAAAGAAACGAGGATCCGGATCCTCCATAAGTGAGGTGGGAAGATGGCTCGAAACAAGGATCCCAAGTTCAAGGAGCTCCTCTGGAGCTTTCGTAAGAAGAGGCTGAGGGCCCCGGTATGGGCCATCGTCAAGTCAGGAAAGAGGATTCTCCCCAGGTTCGGGAAGGTGCACTGGAGGAGGACAGACTTCGGTAGGAGAATAAGGAGGCTGATAGAGTGATTACGAGGGTCTACAACGTGCCCCTGAAAAAGGCCTGGAGGAGGAAGAAGAACAGAAGGGCAGAGGCAGCGGTGAGGTTTCTCCGATCCTTCATGGCGAGGCACATGAAGACGGAAGAGGAGAAGGTTAAGATCGACGGAAAGGTGAACGAGCTCATCTGGTCCAGGAGTATGAACAACCCGCCCAGGAAGATAAGGGTGGTGGCCCAGAAGCTGGACGACGGGACGGTCATCGTCTCCCTGCCAGAGGAGGGAAAGAAGGAGGAAAAGGCGGAGGAGAAGGCGAAGAAGGCAGGAGAAGGGAAGGAGACGAAGAAGAAGGGTAAGAAGAGGGCGACGAGGAAGAAGGTCAAGGAGGTGAAGAAGGAGGATGCCGGTGACCAAGAGAAACCTGATGAAGAATCCTAACATCGGCCTCTTCATGTTCGCCACGGATGTCTTCTGCCTCGTCCCGGACTACGTCAGGGAGAAGGACGTGGAGGAGGTGGCAGAGATCCTCGGCGTCGACGTGATTCCCACCAGGGTCGCCGGGACCTCCCTCATAGGGGCCTTCGTCTCGGGGAACAGTAAAGGGGTAATCGTCCCTTGGATCGTGAGGGAGGAGGAGGTAAGGAACCTGAAGGAGCACGGGATAGAGGTATTCGTAGTGAAGGACAGGGTGACGGCACTGGGGAACCTGGTCGCCGCCAACGACAGGGGGGCGCTCATCTCCCAGAGCATCTCCATGAGGGCGGCCAAGGAGATAGCGGAGTTCCTGGACGTGGACTACGTGAGAAGAAACGTAGCAGGGATGGAAGTGGTGGGGGCCGCAGTGATAGCCACCAACAAGGGCTTCCTGGGACATCCCTCCATAGGCGAGGAAGAACTGAAGCTCCTGGGAAAGCTCTTTGACGTACCGGGGGACACCACCACCGTAAACTTCGGGGATCCCTTCGTGAGGACGGGCATAGTAGCCAACTCCAAGGGCGTCATCGTGGGGGAAGACACATCCCCCGTGGAGCTCCTGAAGATCGAGTCGGTGTTGGGGTGAGAGCATGAGGTTCCTCTTCAGGGGATGGTACGAAAAGGGGAAGAGAAAGATAAAGTTCACGAAGGAGATAGAGGCCGAGAACGAGAAGCTGGCCCTGGAGAAGCTCTACTCCATCCTGGGATCCAACCACAAGGTAAAGAGGGTAAAGATCCACGTGGAAGGGGTTGAGAAGGTTGAGGCTTGAAGAAGCGCTGGCACTCATTGACAACCAGATAGCCCAGCTGAGGGCCGTCATAAGGGAGAGCAGGGCAGCCCTGGAGGCATTGGAGTCCCTGAAGGAGGAGCCGACCCTTCTGGTCCCCCTCGGCGGAGGGGTCCTCGTCTCGACCACCTTCCAGGGGAAGACCCTCATAGACGTGGGGGGCGGCATAGTTGTGGAGAGCCCCGTGGAGAAGATCGTGGAGAGGCTGAAGAGGAGGATAGAGAGGGCCGAGAAGGAGATAGAGCGGCTCAGCGCCGAGAGGAAGAAGCTCATCGAGTCGGTCCGGAAGGGTGGAGAATGAGCCTCCTCCAGCGCATCCTTTCATCCCTCGGCGGGAAGGATCCGAGGAAGGAGCTGGAGGAGAGGGAGTTAGAGCTTTTAGAAGCAAACGTTAGCCTCACCACCATAGAGAGGCTGAAGGAAAGCCTTGAGAAGGGAAAGAGCCTGAAGGAAGCCCTTAAGGAGTTCTTGAAGGAGGGGAGGATAGAGGGGAGCCCTGTTATCCTCCTGGTGGGCACCAACGGCAGCGGCAAGACAACGGTGCTGGCAAAGCTTTCCAGCTGGTTCATGGAGAAGGGAACTCCCGTCACGGCGGCCGCCGCGGACACCTTCCGGGCAGGGAGCATAGAGCAGTTGGAGGAGTGGGCAAGGAAGGTGGGGTTTGAGCTTGTGAAGTACCACTACGGGGCGGACCCGGCCGCCGTGGCCTACGAGGCGGTGAAGAGGAGGAAGGGCGCCGTCATCATCGATACAGCTGGTCGTCAGGAGACGAGGGGGGACCTCATGAGGGAGCTCCAGAAGATAAAGAAGGTGGTGAACCCGGACCTCACCCTTATGGTGGTGGACGCCACCCAGGGGGTGGCGGCCCTTGAGCAGGCAAAGAGGTTTGACGAGAAGGTGGGGGTGGACGGCTTCATCGTCACGAAGCTGGACGTGGACGAGAAGGGAGGACTCATACTGTCCCTTGCCGTGGAGACCAGAAAGCCCATATACTTCGTTTCCTATGGTCAGACGCTGGACACCTTCTCCCCCTTCTCAGCGGAGGACTACCTGAACAACCTCCTATAAACATAAGGCCTCTACTTCTAAGGTGCTGGAAAGGATAAGGAACGCCTTCGAGAGGTTGAGGCTCGGGGGCGACGTGGACGACGCCCTCAGAGAGATCCAGAGGGCCCTCATCTTATCGGACGTCAACGTAAAGACGGTAAAGGAGCTCACGGAGCGGATAAAGGAGAGGATCAGGGAAGAGAAGAAGAAGTATCCCGGCGTGCCCGCCCGGGACCTGGCCTACAAGATCATATTCGAGGAGATAGTAAACATTATGGGAGGGAAGGGCCGCCCCTTCCCCGTCGTGCCCCAGAAGATCCTCCTGGTAGGTCTCTTCGGGAGCGGGAAGACCACGACGGCGGCGAAGCTCGCCAAGTGGTTCAAGAAGAGGGGGCTGAAGCCGCTCCTCGTGGCCCTGGACGTCCACAGGCCCGCCGCCTACCACCAGCTAAAACAGCTGGCCGAGAAGGTTGGAGTAGACTTCTACGGGGAAGAGGGGGCAAGGGACCCGGTGGGGATAGCAGAAAAGGCCCTGGAGGTTCAAACGGACGTTTACATCTTCGACAGCGCCGGGAGGAGTGCCCTGGACGATGAACTCATGGAGGAACTCAGGAGGATAAAGGAGGTCGTCATACCGGACAAGACCCTCCTGGTCATCCCCGCCGACATCGGCCAGGTAGCGGCTCGTGAAGCGAGGGAGTTCAACGAGAGGGTAGGCATAGACGGGGTGGTCATAACCAAGATGGACGGGAGCGGCAAGGCTGGAGGGGCCCTCACGGCCTGTCACGAAGCGGGGGTCCCGGTCTACTTCATAGGGACGGGGGAAAGCCCTGACGACCTGGAGGAGTTCGACGCGGAGAGGTTCGTGGGGCGGCTCCTGGGCGTCCCTGACCTGAAGGCCCTCATGGAGAGGTTTCAGGGGAAGGAGGAAGACCTGGAAGAGCTGCTCAAGGGCGAGTTTGACATAAACGCCTTCTACAAGCAGCTGAAGGCCTTCAACGAGATGGGACCGCTGGACAAGGTCCTCCAGATGTTAGGGATTTCCACCGTCCCCGAGGACGTTATAGAGGACGCCCGAAAGAAGTTCAAGAAGTACGACGCCATCTACAAGTCCATGACGAAGCAGGAGAGGGCCCACCCGGAGATACTGAACGAGAGCAGGATAAGGAGGATAGCAAGGGGGTCTGGCACTACCGTGGAAGACGTGAGAGCCTTTCTAAGGGACTACAGGCGGGCAAAGAAGATGTTCGAGAAGCTCAGGAAGTCCCGGGGACGGAACCTGGAGAGGATCCTCAAGAGGATGGGGATGAGGCCATGAGGGTCTTCCACCTCCTCACGGAGGGCTACGCTGGTCCCTTTCCCCTGAAGGATCTCACGAGGGGGAGAATGGATGAGGTGGCACGTTTTATACATAACGCCCTCTTCCTCTCCCACGACATGAGGAGGGACGTGGTGGTAAGGGTCACCCTGATGGAGGGACCCTGGGCCCCCCTCACCCTCTCCATAAGGGGGAGTGAAGTGAGGGGGCTCCACCCGGACGAGAGGAGCATAGGGGGGTTCATAAGGAAGGCCATGGAGAGGTTCGTGGAGGGGGAGAAACTTCCTCCCGGTGTGGATGTAGAGAGGGGAGTAGACCTACCTGAGGGAACCGTTCTTGACGAGGGTGGGGAGAGGAGGGCACCGAGGACCTCCTACTTCTACGTTGGAGGGCCAAGGGGCTTCCCCGTGGAGCCACCAGGCGAGAGGATAAGCCTGGGAGGGAGGGTCTACACCGCCTCCCAGACGGTGGCCATAGTCAACTACCTCCTGGACGTGGGACTATGGAGGATCGACTGAAGGCCCTTAAGGAGGTGGCCCAGGAGTACCCCATCTGCGACGAATGTATAGGGAGACTCTTCCCCGACATGGAGGGGAAGAACAACCGGGAAAGGGGAAAAAAGGTCCGAGAGATGCTGGAACTACCGGAAAGTAAAGAGTGCTACTTCTGTAGGGGAATATTCAACAGGCTGGAGGAGATAGCGAGGTCGCTGGATCCACATCCCTACCTCTTTGAGACCTTTATCCTGGGAACCCACCTCGACCGGGAGCTCATCCAGAGGGAGGAGATGCTCCTGGAGAGGGTGGGGGTGGTGGAGGGGATCGAGTCCCTCAAGAAGAACATAAACAGGGAGCTGGGAAAGAAGATACAGGAGATCCACGGGAAGCGCTACGACCCAGAGAACCCTGACATGGAGATCATCTTCCGGACCGAGAACGAACGCTTCGAGCTCCACCCTAAGCCCCTCTACCTCTACGGACGGTACCGGAAATACTCCCCCATGCCCCAGTCCAAGTGGCCCTGTAGGTACTGTAAGGGTAGAGGTTGTCCGAGGTGCGACTACACGGGGCGCCAGTGGAAGGAGACTGTAGAGTACTACGTGGCGGACGTCCTCCTGGCCCTCACCATGGGTGAAGAGACGAAGCTCCACGCGGCGGGGAGGGAGGACATAGACGCCAGGATGTTGGGCAATGGCAGGCCCTTCGTCATAGAGATTACCCGTCCCCGGAGGAGAAGGATCGACCTGGAGCTGGCAAGGGAGGAAATAAACAGGCACGGGGGAGGAAAGATAGAGGTGCTCTGCCTTCTCCCCTCCTCAAGGAGGGAGGCTCGGGAGCTGAAGTCAACGCCCCTTGACAAGGTGTACGTGGCCCACGTGCGCTGCAAGGGAGGTGTGAAGGGGGAGGAGCTGGAGAAGCTCAGGTCCCTGGAGGGGGCCGTGATAACCCAGAGGACACCCTCCAGGATACTTCACAGGAGGAGCGACAGGGTGAGGAAGAGGAAGGTGAAGAAGCTCTCCTGGAGGCTCACGGGAACCCACACCTTTGACTTAGTGATCGAGGCGGAGCACGGACTATACATAAAGGAGCTCGTCTCGGGGGATGACGGGAGGACGTCCCCCTCCGTCAGCGAGATCCTCGGGAAGGACTGCTTCGTGGAAGGACTCGACGTGGTGGAAGTGAGGGGTGGAAGGACGTGTTGGGATGGTTGAGCGCCGCCGTGGCGGGGGCCTGGGACGCCCTGACCGGAGAGATCCCCGACCACCTAACCATCCCAGCCATAGGCTTCGTCCTCCTCTACGTCCTCCTCTTCACCCCGGAGAGAATCCTTGAAATGCTGATCTTCGGCTTGGGGGGCTACCTCCTATACCGCTTCGGTTCCACGGGGGGCGGTGATGTCCTCCTCATCCTTGCCATCACACCCTTCATACCCCTCCTCTTCCCCCTCTCCCACTACTACCTCTTCCTGGCCGCCCTCACCCTCACCATGTCCTTCTACGGCTTCTACTACAAGTTTAAAGAGGGGTGGAAGTGGGTGGCGTTCCTCCCCTTCCTCTTCCCTCCCGTCCTCACCCTCCTGGCCGGCGTCCTCCTCATGGCCACGGTCGACAGGAGCAGGTTCGTGAAGGAGGTTCCGGTGGAGGAGTTGAAGGTGGAAGACGTGCTGGCAGAAGAAGTGGAGGGCTTCCCCAAGAAGGTGATAGAGAGGGGAGACGTCGAACGGCTCCGATCCATGGGGATAGAAAGGGTGAAGATACTCGTGGGTTTACCGCGAATGGGCCCCTTCATCTTCCTGGGGCTCGTCCTAATGGATCTCTTCGTGAAAGACCCTGCATTTCTGCTCAACCTTGCGGTTCGAGTCCCAGCCCTCTTATTCTTATGATGGAGGGCTTCCCCACGCCCCCCTCTATCTCGTACTCCACCCCCAGGAGCTCCCTCACCACGAGGAGGTTCGTGTATGCGTGGAGGGTAAGCTCAGAGGTGAAGTACTCGGAGGTTCCATCAGCCAGCGCCAAGAAGGGGATGACCTGGTCCCCCATGTGCCTGTCAACCGGTGCAAGGCTCTCTATCTCCCTGATGAGGTAGTTGGCGGCCCGCTTCCCCACCACCTCGGCCGGCATGCCCTTGCTCCCTATGGCGGAGGCACCGATGTAGTAGTTGTCGGTCCAGAGGGTGATGGAGGAGCCCGGGGAGAGGACCTCTGACCGAGAACGGTGCTCGATGTCGATCTTGGCCTCGAGACCGCGCTTAGATAGTGTCTTCTCGGCGGACTTGGCCTGCCGCCTTGCTATCTCCTCGGGAAGACCGCCCACCACAGAATTTCCGAAGATAGAAAAGTCGTCGCCCCTTTCTACCAGTCGGACGCTCCGGAGGGGCTTCTTAAGGGGCTTCACCTCCACCAGGATGGCCCCACCGCCGGCGGGGTAGAAGCCCCGCCGGAGAACCGTCATGGAGACCTCTGCCCCGATGTCCTTCAGGAACCGGAAAAGGACGTTCCTTGTGTAGTCCACGGTGGGGGCCATCTCTACGTCGGTCCCCCCTATGATCTTCACCCGGGATGGTTCGGGGGCAAAGAGGAGGGGAAGGAGGATGGTCTGGAGGACGAGGGTCACGGAGCCGGCGGTCCCCACGTTGGCCGTGAGGGTTATGCCCCGTAGCCTTCCAGGGAAGAAGGAGACCATCATCGAGTCTAGCCGGGCGCCCTCGCTTTTTCCGCCGGTGATCCTTTCAAGGAGTTGGAGGCCCAGGAGGTGCTGGGGTCTCAGGCCCGGCTTGGCCCTCTTCCTGCGGACGTTGAAAACCTTCACGGGGGTACCCGTCACGGCAGAGAGGGCAAGGGCAGTCCTGAGAACCTGGCCCCCTCCCTCTCCGAGGCTACCGTCTATCTCCTTCACGAAAATAAAGGGGATGGAAATGGTTTTTACCTCTTGGTGGAGTGGACGGCCCTGGCAAAGGAGGCAACGGTCTCTCTTATGTCCTGAACCTCCTCCACGACGGTTCCCGTCACTATGGCATCGGCTCCGTACCGCACCTTCTCGGCGGCCACCTCGGGGGTCCTTATGCCCCCTCCCACGATGACGTAGGGGAAGTCCCCTATGGCCCTTCTCACCGCCGCCACGATCCTGTTGTCCACGGGATAAGAAGCCCCAGAGCCCGCCTCCAGGTAGACCATCTTAAAACCTATGAACTTGGCGGCCAGGGCATAGGTAGCAGCCAGGGACGGCTTCCTCCGGGGAAGCGGCCTGGCATCCCCCACCCAGCCGGCGGCGGTCTCCTGGCCAGGCTCGGTTATGAGGTAGGCCGTGGGGATGACCTCCAGCCGGTAACGGAGGAGGATGGGGGCCGAGAGGGCCTGGACCCCAGAGATGTAGTAAGGGTTCCTGGAGTTGAGGAGGGAGATGTAGAGGATGGCGTCGGCGTACTTGGAAATGCCCGATATGTCGCCGGGGAAGAGGATGACCGGGACGTCCACCTCCTCCTTCACCCGCTTCACCACCGAGTCGAGGATCTCCCCCTGGACGCCCACCGTCCCGCCAATTAAAATGGCGTCGGCACCCCCTTCCTGGGCCTCCTTCGCCACCTTCGGCGCCTCGTCGTAGCCCGTCTCGTCCGGATCAATTAGCACGAAGTAGAGTGGATGCTTCTCCAGCGTCTCAACGATGTAGTCCCACACCTTCATACCATACCAACCTCCTGGAGGATCTCCTTGACCTTCTTTCTATCCAACTCCACCTCGTTAAGGATGGTGTAGCGGTTTCTTAAAGATGGTGCCAGGAGCACGGCATCCGCGTAAAGGTCCTCGTCCACCCCCATCTCCTCCAGGGTGGTGGGATGCCCCGCCTCGTGAAGGATCCTCCTCACCATCTTCCAATTCCTCCCCTGCAGGTAGGAAGTGAAAACGGTGGATATACCCACCTGGATGCCGTGGAGCCCGGGCTTCTCACCGTTCCTTATCCGGAGCATGTCCAGGGCGTGGGATATGAGGTGCTCGGAGCCGGACGCCGGGCGAGAGGAACCCTGTATCCCTATACCACCGCCCGACAGGATGAGGGATTCCAGGAGGACGTGGATCCCCTCCGGGGTGAAGAGGCGACTCCTCCAGTTGACGACGTGGCGGAAGGCGAAGGCCATGAGACGGGAGGTGAGGTAGCCGAAGTACTCGCCTGTGCGTTTGTGGCCCAACCACCAGTCGTAGACGGAGGAGTACTTGGCCACGACGTCCCCGTAGCCAGCGAGGGCGTACTTCTTCGGCGAAGAAGCGAGGACATCGAAGTCCAGGAGGATGAAGACGGGGGGCACGTGGAGAAAGGAGGCACGGCCGGTCTCTGTAAGGAGGGAGATGGCCGGTGAAGCTATGCCGTCGGAGGAGGGAAGGGTGGGGACGAGGGCGTAAGGGATGCCCGTTCTGTAGGAGAGGTACTTGGCCGAGTCCAGGTTCTTTCCCCCACCCACGCCCACGATGAGGTCCCCCTCCACCGAGAGGGTGTCGAGGTACTCTTTCTTGGGTGTGTGGACGAGGATCTTCTCCCCCTTGACGAGGGAGGAGGTAAAGGAGCCCACCACGTAGACGGGCCGCTCAAAGCCATAGGCTGAGACGTAGTCGGCGACCTTCCCCACGAGGCCCCTGCCCAGGACGATCTCCCGGGGGAACTTCATGGAGTAAAGGGAACGTATTTCCATCCTTAGGGGTGAAGTGGGGAACGTTTAAAGGAAAGACGCGGACCGGCGTCGATCGTCTAAAACAGCTCCACTATGGACTTCTGCTTCCTCTTCCCTCCAAACCTCCGCTTGAATAGGGCAAGGTAGGAGGCCACGTGGACGTTCTTTGAAAACCGCTCCAGGAGGTCATCGATGGTGACCCCTTCCACTTCCTCTCCCCTCACCTTTCCACCACAGCGGGGACACTTCCCCGACAGTGGTATCCTCGGGTAAACGGCCCCACAGCTCTCACAGCGGTATAGGGGCGTCCGCAAGAGCTTCCCCTCTCTTTCCTTGAGGAGAGGATGGAGCAGCGGGACCGCCCGGGACGGATCAGCCCCCATGACCTCCACCGTGGAGAGGTACAGCTCCAGTAATCTCTCCACCTTCATCTCTCCCTCGAAGAGGCTCCTGGAGGGCGTCGGGACGTAGGGGAAGGGGCGACCTCCCTCTAACTTCTTCACCTCCACCGTACCGGCCAAGAGGACGTCCTCGAGGACGGCAATCTTCACGTCCTTCCTGGGCAGGGCATAGAAGAGCTCCTTCCTCAGGGTGAGTCGCTCTCCACCCACTGACTCGATGGTGATTTCCCATCCTATGTTCCCCGAGACGAGGACCAGCTTCCTTCCTACAAGGGAGGAGGGGTGTGTAGGGTAAGAAACCTTTTCGCCGCGGAGTTGCTCCTCAACAAGGGTAATGAACCTGTAGATCCGGAGGATAGGGCCTACCAGCACCCGGGGAACGTTGTTCTTCTCGCCCGGGAAAACAGAGCCTCGCATCTCCACGAAGCCCCTTGGCCCAACCACCAGGTTCGACTTCTTCCTCAGGTATGCCAGCAGGGGATGTTCAGGACGTCCGTCGGCTATGACCACCTCCCCTATGTCTCCCTGTTCTGCCTTCACCCTCTCGAGCACGGGCGTCGGGTCAAAGGTGGTGGTGGACAGGAGGGGGGAGCGATCCACCTCGCAGCGTTCCACGTCCGGTGGATACACCCTACCACAGAGGGGACAGACCCTCGCGGGAGAGGTGGGTTTCCCGCAGATGGGACAGGTCCCCAGAGGGGAGACGTGTCCCTCCTCACAGGCCCTGGCGGGGTAGGGGGTCCTCAGGGGGTAGTGTCCGTGCACGCCCGTCTCCTCCACGCCGTAGTCCCGGTGTTCCACCAGGGCGATGTCGACGAAGGGTCTGGGGAATAGGGTGGAGCCGCTCCACTCCCTTACCAGCTCCCGTGGATCCTTCTCATCTACCTCCTGGACGGCATTGGGCACGTGGTAGCCAAAGAAGGGGCCGACATGTTGCAAGTATTTTTCATTGTTCGGGATGCCAAGGTAGTATAGGGATGGGTCGAACTCCTCCTTTTTGAAAGCGGCCACGATCTTCTGGAAGTCCTCCCACCTGAAGCGTATGGGTGGAATGAATTTCTCACTGTGAATGAGAAATCCGCCAGAGAATATGGCCGTGTATCCATTCTTAGTGAGTTCTTGGGTCTCTAAAGGGGAGGAAGGTACCACGAAGGTATTGCCCCGCTTCAGGATGGGTGGAAAGGCAAGGTCGGAGGTCAGGAGCTCCAGGATATGGGGAGACCCGCTCGTGCGCACCAGGTCCCCCTCCACTATGAAGCCCCCAAAGAGGGGAAGGGAGGCCGGGTGGACGAGGAGGGTTCCAGGAGGCGCATCTGGGTGGTATCCGAGACCGGCAGAGTATATTCTGAATATCACCTTTCCCTTCCGGAGCGGAGCGTGGACAGGCTCACTCAACCCTCATCACCTTCCCTTCACTCAGATCCAGGTAGTAGGTGCCCCTCAGGGGGACGACCCCGCCGGCGGGCCTGCCGCTCATAGGTGAGAGTATGTAGTGGGGTGGTCGCTTAAGGAGGGAGTAGTCACGGGAGGAGAGGTAGGGGAAGGAGCTTATGTCTGGTTGGATGAGGAGGAGGGAGTTTATGGAGGAAAGGGGATGTCCGCTCATCCTGTGGTACTCCCCGTCGTAGAGGAGGATGTCGATGCCGTTGGTCCTTATGAGGGCCGGAGATCCCAGGAGGGTGACATTGCCTGATGCGGAGGACTCGGGCAGGAGGTCCGGCTCGAGGGGCGGGTGGGGAGGAACCCTCCTCACCGCGTCGAAGGGGCCCGGAACCACGAAGGTAGGCACTTCGAGGGACGAGAGAACCTCGTCCACCCTCCTGTAGTCCTCCTTCAGGTCAAAGGACTCGTAGACGTTGACCACATCCGGGAGGATGATCACGGCGTCCGCCGAGGAGGACAGCTCCGGTAGGTTCTCAGGGACGCCAGAGGAGACGAGGATCCTCAGGGAGCAAGGAGGCGCAGGCGGTGGGGCACCCCCCGGGAAGAAGAGGTCGTTCAGGTAGAGCCTTCCATTCCTCGACACCACCCTGAAGACGGCCACCGAGTCAGGGGCCAGGAGAGATACCTTCCTCTGGAGTTCCCTGTTGCCCGAGTAGTAGATGACGGCGCTCTCCTCCCCGTCCTCCACGTAGATGGCGGTCCTCCCTCCGGGGATCTGCTCTACCTTCAAGACGATGCCAAGGACGTCCCGGGGCTCCTCTGACCGGAGAGCCCTGTCATATGAAACCGGGGCAACGTTCCCCCTCCTCTTGAGAGCGGCGCCCAGCTCCTCGAGCCTATTTCTCAGGATCCTTTCCCGTTCTCTTTCCCAGGAGGGGGGCTCTATCTCGGAGGGGTCCACGTAGAGGCGGACCCTGAAGCGGGGCTCGCATTCGAGAACCTTCTCAGGTGGTGGAGGAGGTTCCTCGGTGGGGGCTTCCTCCCGGGCTCTCTCCGGCACCTCTTCTTTCTCCTTAGCCCTCTCGCCGAGGATGTCCTCCAACCTCACCACCGTGAGCCCCTGGCGGGCCAGGGCATCGAGGACGGAGTCCACGTCCTTCACAGAGTAGAGGAGGTATTCCAGGGCCTCAGGGGTAAGTATGAGGCCTCTCCTGGAGGCCTTCAGAACGAGTTCTCTCTTCAGGTACTCGAAGAGGTCCACGAAATAAGAAGAAGGGAAGGTTTCAAAGCCTCACTTGAGGGACTCCTTGTAGGCTTCCAAGGCCGATATGAGGGACCATATCTGGGTCCTGGTGTGCATGGGCATGTTCACGTCGTTGGCGGCCTCGTCGAGGATGTAGATGGCCTGAGTAATGTTCACCACGGGATCTCCTTCCTTCTTCAGCAC
>JALUER010000089.1 GCA_027043825.1 Microcaldota archaeon | reverse complement strand
CTCCGGCGCCTACCTCGCAACCCTATACCTCCCCCTCCTTCTCCTTTCTCTCCTCTCTGTTCCCCTCTTCTTCCTTGCCAGGAGAAAGCGTTTGAAGAAATGGGTCCGAACCGCCAAAAACCTCCACGCCAAGGTATACGTGGTGGACGACGTCCTCTATCTCTCCTCGGCCAACTTCACTCCCTCCGGCTTGAGGAGAAATGTGGAGTTCGTGGTGGTTGTGAGGGATAAGAAGGTGGTTGAAGAAGTGGTTAGGAGGATAAATGCTTTGTTCTAACCTCATAGGGTGGTGACCTGGGAGGACCTGAAGCCCGTCGTCGAGGAGTACTTCCGGAGAGACTTCCCGGACCACGTGAGGGAGGAACCCTGGAAGGTTCTCATAGGATGCATCCTTTCCCAGCGGACGAGGGACGAGACCACGGACGCCGCCTACCGGCGGCTCTTCTCCCGCTTCAAGAACCTTGAGGAGATCGCTGTTGCCGACCCAAAGGAGATAGAGGAGCTCATCTACCCCGTTGGTTTTTACCGCCAGAAGGCCAAGAGGATCGTGGAGGCGGCGAGGTACCTCCTTTCCCTTGGGAAGTTCCCCGACACCTTCGAGGAGCTCCTGAAGGTACCAGGGATTGGAAGGAAGTGTGCCAACATCGTGCTATCCTATGGGCTGGGGAAGCCGGCCATAGCGGTGGATACTCACGTGGAGAGGGTGGCGAAACGGCTGGGGATTGCCGATCCAAGGGATCCTCCCGCCGTGGTGGAAGAAAAACTGAAAGCCCTTGTCCCGAGAGAGGATTGGATAAAGGTCAACCACGCCTTGGTTCGATTTGGCAGGGAGATCTGCCGACCCGTCTCCCCACGTTGCGACGTCTGTCCCCTCAGGGAGAAGTGCCCCTCGGCTCGTTAGTGGGTTGAGGGAAGTATTGTTAACCTCAGGAGACCGTATAAGGCGAGCACAAGCCCGAAAAAGAGGAAAGCGAAGGACATGAGGAAGAAGGACACCACACTGAAGCTCTCGGACATGAAGTAGAGGAACGCCCCCAGGAAAAGGGAGGTTATACCGAGGACCAGGGAGGAGAGCCCGACGGGTCTTTTCTTCTTGGCAAAGCCGAAGAAGGCCTCGAGTATGTTATCCAAGGCCCCCTTGAGCTCCACCAGGAAGAGGGCTAGTAGGAGGGACGAAAAGACGTAGAATATGAGGTAGCCCGCGAATCCGACCAGGTGGTTTGTCAGGAGATAGCCGGTAAAGTAAAAGGAGATGTAGGATACAAGGAAGAAGAGCAGCATGCGCCGGCTGTTCTCCGGGAGCGCCATGGTGCCCGAAGCGAAGAGTTGGTTGGACGCCAAGAAGTAGGGGTCAAAACGGTTGCGTATCCACCCGGGTATCGCCCTTTCTACCAGACCCTCCAAGTACTTTTCCTTCCGGATCATATAGCTCCCGACCGTGGTGGTTATGATCATGGCCAGGAAGAACCCTCCCATGATGTCAGCGCCGTGGGGGAGGCCCAGCTCCTGGGCCACCGCCGAGAAGAAGAGGGAGAACTCCCCCACCGGAAGCATGAGTACTCCTAACCTGAAGGCCCTCTCGGGTTCAAGTCCCAGGAAGGGGCCCAGTAGGAGCACTACGAGGACTTGGACCCAAACGGCCAGGGAGAAGAGCAGTGCCAGGAGGAGGGCCGTGGTGGAGAAACTGATGGAGTACTTGAGGCCCAGGGAGGTAAAGAAGAAGAGGGCAAAGAAGTGCTTGTATTCGGCCATCTTCCTGTAGAGGGGCTCCGCCAGTTTGGTGCTGGCCATGGCGAGGCCCGCGAAGAAGGCCCCGATGATGGGGGAGATTCCCAGGAGGGAAACCCCGTAGGCGAAGAGGGTGATGAGGCCGAGCGTGTAGAGGGGCCAGTGGGATTCCTCCATGAAGGGGGAGAGGAGCTTAAACACCCTGATGATGAGGTAGGTTCCCACGGTGAAGGTGATGAAGGCCAGGGCAAAGGTGTGGAAGAGTATCTTTGATACTGGAACCTCCACATTGAGCATCCCCATGAGGTATGCTATGAAGAACACTGAGAGGAGGTCCTCCAGAACCAACATGGAGAGGGCGATCCCGGCCTCCTTTTTCTTGTCCCACCCGTGCTTCAGGATGGCATGGGATATGATGGCGGTGGAGCTGCCAGCCAACCCCGCCCCTATGATGAAGCTCTCGAGGGGGGTCATACCAAGGAGCTTCCCTATG
>JALUER010000088.1 GCA_027043825.1 Microcaldota archaeon | reverse complement strand
CAGGGAGATCATAAAGAGACTTATACATAACAACCTTACATCTACCCAGCTCTCCCAGGGTTTGGCCAAACGAACAACCACAGTCTACTACATAAACAAGCTAATGAAGGGCGGCCTCGTGGTAAGGAGAGGTGTACGCTACGAGCTCAGGGAACCCACCTTCGAAAGGCTGATAGAGGAGATAAAAAGGGATGTGGAGAGAGTGTTTGAAGACCTGCTTAATGTAGCGAGAAAGCTAGACGAGATATACGGTCTTGGGAGGTGAGAAGGATGAAGTTGAGGGTTGCACGGGCAGACCAGCACGATGTGGGGAGGGGTGTAGCACGTCTCCCTTCCTGGGCATTTAGGGAGCTTGGTATAACCTCTGGGGACTTCATACTCATTAGGGGTGAAAAGGAGACTGTAGCTAAGGCCCTCAGGCTCTACCGGGAAGATGAAGAAAGACACCCGAATATCATAAGGATGGACGGCGATCTGAGAAGGTCTGCTGGGGCCTCAGAGGGCGAAGAAGTAGAGATCCTCCCAGTGAGGGAAAAGAAACCGGCTATAAAGGTCATTCTAGCCCCTGCAGACGAGGAAAGCGCCCAGATACTCAAACACCTCAGTAAAGAGGACATAAAGGCCTACCTCCTCGAGCGGCCACTGACCCAGGAGGATGTGATAACGATCCCGGTCTACGTTCCTGGCTACTTCGAGACCTTTGGGGTAAGGGCCATCGTGGTGAGGACTGAGCCGAAGGGGGTAGTCTACGTCAGCGAGGAGACAAAGCTAGAAGTGAAGGAGAAACCCGAGGAGAGGAGGACAGGCTGTGTAACCTACGAGGACATCGGTGGATTGAAGAAGGAGATCGAACTCATACGGGAGATGGTAGAGCTCCCCCTCAAACACCCGGAGGTCTTCCAAAGGCTGGGGATTGAGCCTCCAAAGGGCGTCCTCCTCTATGGTCCACCAGGAACAGGAAAGACCCTGTTGGCCCGAGCGGTGGCTTGCGAGAGCGACGCCTACTTCATCTCCATAAACGGCCCCGAGATCGTTTCTAAGTACTATGGGGAATCTGAACAGAACCTTAGGAGGATCTTTGAAGAGGCTGAGAAGAACGCACCAGCCATCATATACATCGATGAGATCGATGCCATTGCTCCTAAACGGGAAGAGGTAACTGGAGAGACCGAGAAGAGGCTCGTGGCCCAACTCCTCACCCTCATGGACGGTCTGAAGAGCAGGGGCCAGGTAATCGTAATAGCGTCTACTAACCGCCCCGATGCCCTCGATCCAGCACTGAGAAGGCCGGGTCGTTTCGACAGGGAAATAGAGATAGGCCTCCCCAACAGGGAAGGTAGGAAGGAGATCCTCCACATCCACACCAGGAGGATGCCCATCGACGTGTTCTACGACAGAGAGGTAGTGATCTCTGTATTGGAGAAGTTAGCAGAGTCAGACGAAGACTTCAAGAAGCTCTTGGAGAATGTTAGGGACGAGAAGGACCTGAAAAAGATAGAGGAGGTCGCCAGGAAAGAGCTTCCCGCAGAGAAGATGAGGAGGTTAGAGTACGAGCTGAAGGACAGGCTCTTGGATGAAATAGCCGATAAAACCCACGGCTATACAGGGGCCGACCTGGCAGCCCTGGCTAAGGAGGCTGCCATGATAGCACTGAGAAGGTACCTACCCAACATCAAGGAGTTGGGGGAGGAGCCCCTATCCAAGGAGTTCCTGGAGAAGATGAGGGTAACAAAGGAGGACTTCGAGAGGGCTTTGCTGAGGGTGGAGCCCTCTGGTATGAGGGAAGTAATGGTGGAGATCCCCAAGGTGAGGTGGGAGGACATAGGAGGGCTTGAGGAAGTGAAGCAGGCCCTCAGGGAGGCTGTGGAGTGGCCCTTAAAGTACCCCAAGCTCTTCGAGGAAGCAGGAATCGAACCACCCAAGGGCATACTGCTCTTCGGGCCGCCTGGGACTGGTAAGACGTTACTAGCTAAAGCTGTGGCCACAGAGAGCGGTGCCAATTTCATACCGGTGAGGGGACCGGAAATCCTTTCCAAGTGGGTGGGAGAAAGCGAGAGGGCCATCCGGAAGATCTTCCACAGGGCCAGGATGGTGGCCCCCTCGGTGATCTTCTTCGACGAGATCGATGCCATAGCGCCGGCTAGGGGCACCGATGTGAACAGGGTAACCGAACGGGTGGTGGCCCAGCTGCTCACCGAGATGGACGGAGTGGCATCCCTGAAGGACGT
>JALUER010000087.1:1942-2242 GCA_027043825.1 Microcaldota archaeon | reverse complement strand
GCAGATCCGGTGTACGCGGGTTCGAATCCCGCCCCCCGCTCTTGAGGTGAAACGTGTGATAGATGATCTACTCCTCCTGCTCCCTCCCCTCTTCTCCCTCTACCTCTGGTGGAAGGGGGAAGAGAAGAGGGGTGCAGACATATTAAGCAGCCTCCTACTTACTTCTGGGTTAGCGGCATCTCTTAAACTCCTCTTTCGGGTAGGAAGGGATGTAGGTTTGGATCCGTTTTCTTTCCCGTCTTTCCATGCTTCCCTAGCCTCGTCCCTCTTCTTTGCCTATCCTAACCTCCTCACCCTCCT
>JALUER010000087.1:0-1932 GCA_027043825.1 Microcaldota archaeon | reverse complement strand
TGGCTGAGAAAAAGAGTGGGGGCCGAGGCAGACAGGAAATCCCTCCACTTTGGTATTGCCGTCACCACAGGCTATTTTTCCCTCTTTTTATCACAGGAGGTGCAAATCCTCCTTACCGCAGGGATTCTGTTTGTGGCGGTAACCATCTACCTGTTTAGGGTACTTCGACCCATAGACAGGCTCTATACTTACTACGCCAGGGGAGGAAAAGACATAGGACCCCTTACCCTTGCTGGAGGTCTCTTCTTAGGGTCTTTGGCAGGTATAACGCCCCTTGTAGGGTTCGTGTTGGGTTATGTAGATACCCTGGCCGCCCTCTTCGGAATGGCCAAGAGGGGTGTTATGAGAGGCATAAAAACGAAGTATGGTCTGGCGGGGGCTTATGGAGGGGCGATTATAGTCATCATCCTTCTAAAGGGCTTCTTTAGTCCTGCCTTTCTCCTCCCGGCCCTTTTAGTTGCTCCATTGGTAGAATACTACTCATCTTTTGATGACAATCTTATACTTTCCCTCTTTCTTGTGGGGTTCAAAGTAGCGATTTCCGCTTGAGGGAAATACCCATGAGACCTTCTTCTCTGTCCCATTCTACGTTGAAGGGAATGCCAGCCTCCTGTAACCTTTTCAGTATGGGCCTTATCTGGGTGGGGTCGCCGAACCAGAAAACGATTGTCCCGTTAAAGATCTCGTACTCATCCGGGCTCAGGGCGGTGTCGATTCCCAGGCGCCGTGTAAGGTTCTTCCAATAGTCCCCCACCCTCACGTGAAAGGTAATGCAAGCGGTGGTATTTAAGGTAATGGTTTGGAAAGTTGGTGCAAAGGTTAGGAAACCAAACAGGGTTTAATAGGTTTTCATAGCTTAATATTCCTGGCCGGCTGCAAGAGCCGCGGGGCGGAGTGCTGGTTCGTAAGCCGGCAGCCATGAACCCCCGCTCGGACGGCCGGCCACACCCTATATCATCCTCAGTAGTTTCTCCCCAAACTTATCCAACAAAATCCGGAACCACGGAGTGTAGATCTCCGGGTTCATCTTTGCATCGACGAGAACCTCTTTAAAGTCCATCCACTTCCAGCCATCCGCTTCCTCTGGGTTGGGCTTGGGAAGATCGTTGTAGTAGCCTATAAGTACGTGGTCGTACTCGTACTCTGTGAGGTCGTTGCCTACGTCTGCCCTGTAGATGAAGCTCCCCACCTTCTCCAGATCTGTATCGAACCCCATCTCCTCCTTTAACCTCCTATGGGCCGCTGCTAGCACGTCTTCTCCAGGTCTGGGGTGAGAGCATACTGTATTGGTCCATAGACCGCCTGCATGGTACTTCTTCCTGCTCCTAAGTTGAAGCATGAGCTCTCCTTTATCATTGAACACCAGTATAGAAAAGGCCCTATGGAGGGTCCCTCCCCTCTTATGGGCCTCAATCTTTTCCATCACACCCACCGGTTCGTCTTCCTCGTTGACCAGTACCACCATGTCCATGCTAGAGGGTTCGGCTTTTCTCTTCTTAAAACTTGCCCCCAACGCTTATATACCGTCGAACCCTCATTACCCCATGCGGTTCGGTTACCTGCTCCTCCTCATCCTTATCCTTAGTATCGTCTACGCTGCCCATTCTATGACGATAAAGGAGTCTTCAGAGGGAGACATCAACGTCGACTCTAACACCATCTTCGAGATGAACTCTACCACGACCCTGTCTACCTCTTCTCAAGGGAGTGTGGACATAAACAGAGAAGTAAACGGGCCGATCGATGTAAACGGAGGAAGAATGGAAAAAATGGTAGAAAGGACGGCCCAGGAGACGAACCTCGTGGTATCTGAGAAGAATATGGAAGAGAATGTACGGGAAGTAGTATATCCTGTGGAGATCCGGGGAGAAATAAATGCGGAGACCTATCCCGTCATTATGAACGAGATCAACAAGGCGATCAGAGAGATAA
>JALUER010000086.1 GCA_027043825.1 Microcaldota archaeon | reverse complement strand
TTTTCTGGCAGAACACCTCCGGGCACCATCATATTAAAGGAGTCTATGATGGTCACGTCGTTTATGAAGAGAAATTCGGCCCGGATGAGGCGATCCACCAAGTCCTTCTTCTCCCTCACCTTCTTGGCCGAGGGAGGAAAGACGGGGAAGAACATGAGCCGGCGGGAAATGAGGTACTTCAGAACATCATAGCCCAGGTTCTGCATCTGGCGGATGAAGTCCTTGGTTGAGAGCTCGGTGGAGATGTAGGTGACGGTGTGGCCGTTCACCAGGAGTCCGTAGGTGAACCGCTGGGAAAGGACGCTCTTTCCGCTACCATCGGGCCCTTCCATGATGGTGATGGTACCCGACATGATGCCCTCGCCCAGCCTACGACCTAACTCGTCCCTCTCGAGGACGATGGAATAGATGGCCATCTCCTCACCGGCTCATCAGGTCCTTTATGGAGAGGATGTACTCCAGGCTCTTGGAGTGGTCTTCAGGGTCTAATTGGACCACCGCCACGTCCGGCTCGATGTCCACCCTTATCCCATCGGCGTAGCGCTTCACTATCTCCTTCACGTCCTCGGAGATCCAGCGGATGTCCACGTAGTACTGGAGGAGCTCCTCGATCCCGGCGTGGCCTACCTTTTCCACCATGAACTTGGCCCAGTCGATGAGAACCTCTATGACCTTGGGGTTGGTCAGGTCCACGTAGGGGAGGACCACGTCCTGGGAAGGCGATGCCTCTGGGGTCGCCTGAACTGGGACTGGCTGCACCGGCCTCTCGGTAGGTTCCTCACTTGGCTCTGCCTTCACCCTGGGCTTCTTGACAGGGAGGGCCTTCTCGTCCTCGTCCAGGAAGGGGTTCAGCTGGTTCATAACGATCTCGTAGATGGACGCCAGTTGTCCCAGTGTCTTCTCGATCTCCTCCAACTTGTTGTTGACGCCCTTGACGCTCTCCTTTACCACGTTCAGGGAGTCCTTGAGCCGCTCCACCTCCTTCTGAAGGTCCTCTACCACCGCCGTTACTTCCCTGCCTTCGGAGGTCACCAGCTGACCAGTAGGCTGAGGGGGGACACCCACGGCTGGCGCACCGGTGGGTGCGGGGCCCGCCCCAAGGGTAATGGCAGGCTTCGGCGCTGCGGCCTGTTCTTCCTTCTTCTTTCCTCCGCCTCCCAGCTTCAGGAAGTCAAACATTCTTCACCACCTCCTAAGGATAGATCGTGACGAGTTTGCCCTGGAAGCCCCGGGGAACCCGGAGCTCCATGGTGGTAGGGGTCCCCTGGGGCAATCCTATCTTGAGGGTGAAGTCGGAAGAGGGAGCGAGGGGTTTTCTCAACCGGTAGAATATCTTTATCTCCTGATCCGGTAGCAGGGTCTGGGTATCTCCCTTACCTCCACAGTCCGTCCAGAGCACCGTGTAGAAGGTGCCCAGATCGGGCGGAACGGTGGTGAGGTCGAGGGGGTAGGGGTCCAGAACGTGGGCAACGTGGGTGATGTCGTAGGCATCGGGATAACCGTGCTGGGCCAAGGAGCGCATGATGTTTATCAGTTCGGCCCTGCAGGCCAGGGACTTCCCGCTGTTCTCGTCCTGGATGGTAATGGTAACCACTGCCAGCTCGGGGCGCTCCGGATCATCTGGAACATTGAACTCGTAGTAGAGGTCTTCCGGTTTCACGTATCGGACACCCTCCAGGGCATAGTCGTCAGTAACCACGCTCATATAGGTCTTTCTCAGGTCAAAGGGAGAGGCACCCGGTGCTAAGGAGACCGTGAGGATGAGATGGGTTATACAGGGGTTACCGTCACAGATGGCAGTGACCCCATCCACCTCCTTGATGATTAACCTATCCATGAGGAGGCTTTCGTGTTCTTTTTGAACGTTGAGGGCCTGGGTCTTGAGTTCGTTGGCAGACTGAATGATCAAAACAGAGGCTATGACGGCTGCCAGGACTATCGCAATGAGTATGAGAATCGTTCCGATTCCCTGCTGTCCTCTCATTCCTAAAAAATTCGGATGGGCCCGTTTAAAAGCTCCCTTCACCCTTCTGGCCTCTTTTTACTACTTAGGGGTTGGTACTGTTATCCCACTCTGGGCCGAGGGGAGGATGACGGAGATAGCGATGTCCGTGATATAGTAGACAATGAGGAGCCCTACTACGAGGACGACGTAGTGGAGGGTGGCCTCGGAGCGGAGACCTCCATCCAGGATCTTTATGAGAACAGCCAGGAATACCGCCTCGATGGCAAAGACATAGACGAGAATGTGGACCATGGGGGTAAGGTCAACCGTGAAGTTGAACATGGGGACGATGCCGGTTATGTCGGTGCCGAGGCCGGAAAGGACGTCCTGGAACATGATGAAAACGGCTGCCAGGGACTTTACCGCCAAGAAAACACCGAGGGCAACACCCCAGTAGGTTCCATATATCGTTCCCTTGGCGCCGGAGGCTACCTGGAGCCTCAGCTTTCTGGCATCCAGGAGGGTGTGGAGCTGGTCTCCTATGATCTTGCCCACCATCTTGGGGTCCGCTCCGGCGTAGAGAGTCTTTATGAAGAGCTCGTTGAACTTGGAAAGGAGGGCAGAGCCCAGCTCCTTCGAGAAGAGCTTAAAGGCGTGGAAGACGTTCCTCGTCACCGCTAGCCTACGGTATAACCGCTCGAGTGCTTCATTCATACCGGGGTAGATGTGGCGGCGGAGCCGCCTTACGACGGGGGTGACGGCACCCTCCCGGATGGCCACCAGCTCACCGAAGGTCCGTATGAAGGGCAGGTAGGAGTGTTCCCTTGTCCTTATGAGGGCCTCGGCCCGGTGGGAGAGGTAGGCCGGGACGAGAAGGGGGACGGTGGTTAGCGCCACCTGGAGGATGGGGTCCAGGCCCAGGAGGTAGGCCAAGAAGAAGATGAGGATGGCCAGGGAAACCCCGACAGCAGTGGCCAGGAGGGCGGTGAGGTGCTCGGGGGAGAGGTTTGGCGGGTCGTTGGCCAGCTTGTCCGGCGGGACAGATGTTCTGGCGATAGTGAGGATGATGACGTCGATGAGGATGACGCCTCCTATGAAGGCAAAGTAGATGATCTCGGTGGGGAGGGGGAAGAAGATGGGTGTCATGGCCAGGAAGGCTAGGACGAAAGCCGTGGCGACGAAGAGGGCCGAGAATAGTTCCGCCACTGTGGTTATTTTATAGATGGCCTCCTGATAGGTCATCTGTATGTCCCTGAGGATGTCGTTGAACTGGGTCTTGAAGAAGAAGACCAGGTCTTCACCGTACTCCACTACCTGGGAGAGCCTGGAGAGGAAGTTGGAGAAGATCTTGGCGGGGGTGGTATCAGCCACCACCTTACAGGCCCGGGAGTAACCTAACTTCCAGTCCCGGGCCAGGTGGTACAGCCTCTTCATTTCCTTGGATATCTCACCGTACTCCTCCGTTTTGGCCAGTGTTTTGAAGAACTCGTCATAGTTGGCCTTGGCGGTGGTCATAGACCCAAAGAAGACCACGAAGATGGGGAAGTTCTTCACTATGTCCTCCCGCTTCACCATCATGGGGAGGCTGACCGAGGCGATGGCTATGAGGAGGGAGACGAGGAAGACCACGGGAATGAGCTTGACGAGGAGACCGAAGGTGATGAGTCCCAGCTCCACGAAGGGGTAGAGGAGTATCTCCAGCCCTACAAAGACCACGAACCACACTAAGACGATGTAGAAGACCAGCTCCCGGAGGGAGCCAATTCCCAGCGAGTGGACGAGTTTCTCCATGTCCATCATTCCTCTACCACCACCGTGAAGGGGAGTCCTTCCAGACCAAACTCGATGTACCGGGCCACCAGTTCGTAGACCTTGAAGTAGTCCAGGAAACCTCTCCTCGTCATCTCATCGAGGACGGCTGCCCTTACCTTGAGCTCGTGGTAGACCTCTTCCTTCGTCATACCAAGGGTAGGTGCCACGATCTCTTCAAGAACGTAGGAGTTATACCAGGCCTTGAAGCGGTGTTCATCGGTCACTGGGTCCCAAGAGAAGGACTCCCGGGTAACGATGCTCCCCGTGGGGGCGTGGTAACGCTCTATCTCTGAGATGTTTATCATCCTCCTGTACCTCTTCCCTTCCCTCATGACAGACTGCTGTATTGCCACTATTTGGACGTTGGGGATGTACTCCTTTGCAACGTTTATGGGAGGTCCAGATATCCTCCGGATGAAGGAGTTGACGCTTCCGGCGTGAAAGGTGGACATGACTGGGTGGCCGGTCTGCATGGCCTGGAAGGCCACGTACCCCTCGGCACCCCGGATCTCACCGACAATGATGTAATCAGGTCTTGCCCTGAGGGCCGCCTTGAGGAGGTCGAACATGTCTGCTTTGCCCTCGGCGGTTATGGTTCTCACCCAGTTCTTGTGGGGGACGTAGATCTCCGGAGTGTCTTCCACCGAGTATATCCTTGCCCGGGGTTCTATGAAGGTCGTCAACGCCTTGAGAGTAGTGGTCTTTCCGGCGGCGGTTTCGCCGCAGATGAAGACGGAGGAGCCTGCCTGGATAGCCAACCAAAAGTAGGCGGCCTCCTCCGCCGAGATGGTGTTCCACTTGATGAGCTGGGTGATGGAGATGGGCACCTTGGTGAACTTCCTTATGGTGAAGGAAGACCCACGGATGGAGATGTCCTTGGAGTATATCACGTTGAGCCTGCTCCCGTCGGGCATGGCAGCGTCCACGATGGGCCGAACCTCGGTGGCCGGCCGGTTAAGGAGTTCCGTTATGCGGAATATGAAGTCTTCCAGCTCCTCCTCGTCCTTGAAGGCCACGTTGGTCTCCATTGATCCAAAGATCTTGTGGACAATCCAGATGTTGTTGGTCCCCACACAGGAAATGTCCTCGATGTAGGGGTCCCGCATGAAAACCTCTATCATGGAGTACTGGGCCAGCTCTCTTATGAGGAGCTCCCGGATGTCCTTCTTTCTCTCTTCGGGCACGTAGACTCTTCCGAGGATCCACTCCTGGAAGGGCCAGGTCCAGTCCCTCTTGGTGTACACAGTCTCCTCGAAGAGGCGGATGAGAAGGTTGATGAACTCGTCCTGGTCCCTTGGAACCTCGCCTATAAGGGAGACCCGCTTGGTGATCCTGTCGTAGAGGATGCGGAAGTACTTCAGGTCATCGGTGGTGTATTCGGGCTGGATGGCCACGTACATGGGGTCTTCTCCATGTTTCTTACGGATATGAACGAAGTAGGGCTCACCAACGGGGTAAATAACGTTTATTTCATCCATGATTGCTACCTTTAGGTCAAGCGGCAGTTCTGTCACGTAGATGGGCTTCTTCCACTTTCTCTGAACGTCTTCCACGTATTTTCTAAGGTGGGGGTTCCTCGCCAGAGCTTCCTGGAAGGCCTTTTCGTCGTGTTTCAATCCGCTCACTCTTTCACCACCGGGAAGGGGAGCCCCTCAAGTCCAAAGTAATAGTAACGCTTTATTAGACCAAATACATCCATATACTTCTTTATCCCCCGCTTGTACATCTCCTCCAGGACGGCCGCCCGCTCGTCCAGGTCGTTGTATATCTTCCGGGGGTCAGCATATCCCTTGAAGAGGGCGATCTTCTTCTCAAGGATGAAGGAGTTGAAGCGACCCAGGAACTCGATCTTGTCGTATATGGGGTCCCAACGGAAGACCTGTCGCGTCATTATACCCTTCCCTTCCTGGTATCCTTCGATCTCGAAGACGCCCACCACCCTCCGGATGATCCTCCTCCCCCTCCGGAAGGACCTCTGGATTACCACGATGTTCAGGTTCGTGATGTAGGGGAGGGGGATGTTTATGGGCGGGCCGTTCAGGCGCTGGATGATCTTCTTTATATCACCCCCATGGAAGGTGGACATGACTGGGTGGCCGGTCTGCATGGCCTGGAAGGCTATACTCCCCTCCTTTCCACGGATCTCCCCTACGATGATATAGTCGGGGCGGGAACGGAGGGAGGCCTTGAGGAGGTCGAACATGTCGGCCCGACCCTCCTTGGCCACCGTGGCCTGCCAGTTCTTGTGGGGGACGTAGAGCTCGGGGGTATCTTCTACCGAGTAAATCTTCGCGTCAGGCTTGATGAAGGCCGAAACCGCCCTCATGGTGGTGGTTTTACCCGAGGCGGTGGGCCCGCAGAAGAAGATGCTCATCCCGTTCTCTATGGCCAGCCAGAGGTAGGCCAAAAGCTCCGGGGTGGCGGTGCCCAAGTCGATGAGGGAAACCACGCTCATGGGTTCCTTTTCCACCAGTCGGATGGAGATGGCGGTTCCTTCCTTGGAGACCTCCGTTCCGTAGATGATGTTTACCCTGGCCCTCGTGTCGGGGAGAATACCGTCGACGATGGGATGGGTGACACTCACCCGCTTGTTCATCCTCAGACCCAGTCGGAAGGCAAAGTCGTCCACCTCCTCCAAGCTCTCAAATTCTATGTTCGTCCTCATATTACCCCAGACCTTGTGCACCACATAGGTAACCGTTCCAGCATTGCGGAGATCTTCCAGATAGACGTCCTTGAAGAAGCTGTCCCACTTCTCATAGCCCACGATGTTCTTGACGAGGTTGTAGTAGACCTCGTCGAAGAGGGAGGGATCGATCTTCAGTTCTTCAAAGGCCTTTTGGGCCAAATCTCTCAGTATCTCGGGGGATGGCTCGTTGACCTTCACGTTGGCAGCGAGCTCGGTTATTTTATTGAGCACGGTGTCGTAGACCTCGGGTTTCTCTATCTTCGGTTCGATGACATAGTAGATGAGCTCGCCGGTCTCTTTATCCCGATATACATGGACGAAGACCTCATCGTCTATCTGATAGATTATATTAGGGTTGCGGATGGCAGAGAGGGATCGATCCAGCTCCTTATAAAACTCAGGGCGCCCATATTCACGAGAAAATTTTTCTACGTGCTCTCTCAGATGTGGGTGCTTAGAAAGGAGTAGGGCAGCCTCCGCCGGGGGGAGCTTTTTCGCCACGCTAAAATTATGTGGGAGAACCTTATAAGATCACGGTGGGTAGAGCCTGACGACGCTCCCCTCAAAGACATCGGGGACGGTGAACTCCACTCCCGTACTTCCTCCGCTGGATACGGTAAAGGATATGGTCACGTGCTCTCCCGGGAGGAGCCCGTCGGGCGGGGCGTAGTAGATCCTTATGATCTGGCCCGGGAAGACCATCCGGTCGTCCACCATGGGCGAGTCGGTCTTACATATAATCCAAGAGACCGTGTAATATTCGCCGTTCATAAATTTATAGTAAACGTCTTCCTTTCCCAGATCCCTCCACACACCCTCAACGATGGTGTTGTAGACGCTGTCTGGTGTTTTGTCACAAGGGTTCCCCACCGTCTCGTTGTCAGCGTCTCCTGCGTCAACGAAGGTGGCAGACTTTACAATGTTTCCTGTGGAGAACGTCAGGACGGTGTCTCGCAGGTCTATGTACTCCGTTCCACCGGAGGGTATCCGCGCGGTTATACCTATGATCCTTATTCTGCCGTAGGTAGGGGAGGAGCTGTTGGTGTCCACCCATCCATAGATGTCCGTGATCTCCAAGCGCCTCATGAACTTGGCTTGGGACTCCTTCTGGGTGATCTGAGCCTGGTTCTTGAGAGAGTTGGCCGCATTGAGAAGGACAATGGCGGCCACTGTCGCTATGAGGACAATGACGATGAAGATGATGAGCGTAGAGATTCCTATGTCTCCTCGCACGTAGATTAAAGGCCAGATGTCATTTTTAAGGGAAAAGAGGGATTTCTAACCACTGATAGGTGCTCCTGCCACCCACCTTCACCACTTTTTAAATCTTTCCATACCCTATACCCAACGGGGGGTTGAAACAGCGGGGTGGAGCAGCCTGGAGTGCTCGCCGGGCTCATAACCCGGAGGTCGGTGGTTCAAATCCACCCCCCGCTACTCTTTCTTTTTCAGAACTCGATCTCCGCCACGGTGGGGACGTGGTCAGAGGCGTAGGTGTCGTAAAAGATCCAGGCGTCCTTTAGCCTCGGGAGGAGCTCCCTTGGGATGAGGATGTAGTCCACCCTCCAGCCCACGTTCCGTTCCCGGGCCTTCGTCCTGTAGCTCCACCAGGTGTACTTGTCCGTCTCATCGGGGTGGAGGTACCTGAAAGTGTCGATCCATCCCTTGGATAGAATATGGGTCATCCAGTCCCGCTCCTCCTTCGTAAAGCCTGCCTTC
>JALUER010000085.1 GCA_027043825.1 Microcaldota archaeon | reverse complement strand
CTCTCCAGTTTCTAAGCAGAGCGTGCACGCTTACCACCTACCAAGATGAGCAGGGGCGTGTTGAACATCCAAGTGATGATAATGTCCGCTATTACGCCGTAGATCATCACGTTGGCGATCCTTATCACCATGATGTTCCGGGTGAGGAAGCCCACCGCGTAGATCACCACCATGGCGATGAGGGTGGTGAGGCTCATGGTCATACCCGTCTTGAAGGCCCGCTCGGCCAGCTTGAAGACATTCCCTTCCTTCCTCCTCTTGAAGAGGAAGGTGCTCGCCACCACGTCGGTGTCGATGGAGTAGCCCACCATCATAAGGAGGATGGCCATGGTGGAGAGGGTCAGGGGGATGTTGGTCAGTCCCATGAGGGCCAGCATGGCGATGCCGTCGAAGATGCCCGAGACGAGCATGATGACGATGGGTATGGGGTGTCGGAAGTATATGAGAATGGCAATGAGGAGGAGGATGACGGCCCAGAGGGCTATGTTCATCATGAGCCTCCAAAAGTCTGCCCCGAGGACGGGGACGATGTCCTCTATGACGAACTCGTTAGCGTCAGGGACCACCCTCTTTATTTCCTCCTTGATCTGCTCCTTGACCTTGTCGGAGTAGGCAGCAACCGCCGCGTCGATGTTGTTCACGTCCTCAACACCCAGGATGCCCTTGAGCTCCTGGAGGGCCTCCGCCGAGTTTGTCTTCTTCCACTCTTCATACAGGTCATAGACCCTCTTTAGGGAGGGAGGGTAGGTCATCTCAACGATGTAACCTCCCGTCACCGGGGTAACGGAGACCTCCGCCACCCCGAAGGTGGACTTCAGGGCAGAGACGATCTGCTCTGCCGGGACGTTCGTGTTGGAGGAGAACGAAACGCTTATCCCTCCTGTGAAGTCTATGCCAAGCTTCAGGTTGGGCAGGAAGAAGAGGAGGACTACAAAGAGGACTACGGGGACGACGACCATGACCCGATGGTACTTCTCGTATACCTTGGCAACGTCCACGGGATCACCGCTCTATTAAACCTTATCCAACCTGTAGATGCTAAGAAAGGATTTTATTCCTGAGGTGACTACCATGGATGCCGAGGGGATCTTCGGCCCCGCCGTGAGAAGGACTTCCAAGTACATGAGAAGTGTAAAACTCCCCGGATCCGGCCTTGAAAAACTGAAACGTCTGGAGTCTATCCGGATAAAGGCCTACGACCGGTTCTTGGCAGAGAGGTTAAAGAGAGTGTACAGGAACTTCCCGAGCCTGGAAGAACTCCCCCCATACCTGAAGGAGCTTCTCGAGCTAAAGATTGGATCAGACAGGCTGAAGCTCGCGTTGGGGAGAATAAAGTCCGTCCTCAGGGCCTTGGAGGGCATAAGGGACGACATCCTCTTCAAGATCAGGAAGACCAGGAGCAGGAGTGAACTGAAGTCCCTCAGGAGGCAGTACCTGGCCCGGGTCTACGAAGTGCTGAAGGATGTGGAGGAGGATCTCAGGCTCGTTTCCCGGGCCAGGAAGGAACTCCGCCGCATACCACCCCTTAGAGAGGACCGACCCACCGTCGTGTTGGCAGGGTTTCCCAACGCGGGCAAGTCTTCCCTCCTAAAGGCCCTGACGGGAAGCGAACCGGAGATAGCGCCCTATCCCTTCACGACGAAGAGGCTCCTGTTGGGCCACTTCTCCGACGGCTACAGGCTCATCCAGGTCGTTGACACACCCGGCATACTTGACCGGCCGGTGGAGAGGATGAAACCGGAGGAGAAGGACGCCATAGTCTCCATCAAGTACTTGGCTGATGCTGTGGTCTTCCTCATTGACCCCTTTCAGGACGTGGAGGGCCAGACAAACCTTCTCAACTATTTAAAGGGTATCCTACAAAAACCTCTAATCGTAGTAGTGGGGAAGGCGGATCTCTTGGAGAACCCCGAGGAAGTGGCCGCCTCCCTCGGCGCCGAGACGGCCATAAGCCCCGTGACCGGCTACAACGTGGAAAGGCTCAAGGAGAGATTGATTAAGGTGCTGGAGGGGATAAAATGGTGATGGAGGTAAACCTGGACGAAATTGTGCAGATCCTCGACGACATCATACAGGACACCTCCGTTCCCCGGAACATACGGTCTGCCGTCCAAGAAGCAAAGGAGCTGGTGCTGAAGAAGGAAGGAGATCCCGTGGTGAACATTACTCAGGCCATCTACATCCTCGACGAGGCCGCCAACGACGTGAACATGCCCATGCACACCAGGACCCAGATATGGTCCCTCATATCGGCCCTGGAAGCCTACAAGGAGTCCCTCAAGTG
>JALUER010000084.1 GCA_027043825.1 Microcaldota archaeon | reverse complement strand
CCCTGAACGAACCTCCTTATCCTCACAGGCGGGTTGGCGCCGATGTAGTTCTTGTCAGGAACCTTTACAGCTACCCTCGTGTAGGGCCGTTCGAGCTTCCTGTAGACCCTGGCCGGCCGCAGACCCATGGAACCACCTCACAAGAAAGGGCTTCGCAAACCTTAAAAACTACTCTACCTTAGTAAAGAGACCCCGAAAGCCTTATTTACCAGACCTTCCCTCTTAAGCCGTGAAGCGGCTGATCTTGCTCCTGCTCCTCCTGCTCCCCATCTCCCTGGCAAAGGTGGGCATATATTCGAAGGACTTCTCCATAGACTGTTACACATATACAGACGCCGTAAGGTCCCTGAGGCCCGAGCCCATAGGTGTGCTCGTCTCCTATCTCAGGGACCTGGGGTTCGATGTCGAGGCATTCCAGGACGCGGCAGCTGCCTTCAACTATGACGGGGTGATCGTCCCCTCCTGTACTACCCTTGAACCGGAGGACATCAACGCCTTCATCTCATATTACAGGAGCGGTGGTGGGCTCCTTATAGACGTGCGGCAGGACAGCCCCTTGGCCGAGGCCTTCGGCGTGGCCCGGAAAAGTGAAATGGTCGAGGGCGTAAATACACGGTCGTTCAAGTCCGTCTACACCGAAGTGGTGAACGGTGTCTATATATCAGGTGCCATAACAGACCCGAACGGACCAGTAAAGACCGGGTACGAGCACATATTTTACATAGGTAAGGCCCTCAAGCTTCCAGAGTCTTTTAACTCTTCATTTGCCACTCCTGACGGAAAGGACGTGCTGGGCTGGAAAAAGGGGGAAGGAAGGGTTATAGTGACAGGCTGTCTCTATTGTTCCGGTCCTCTCCTTCTGGCAGAGATGGTGGACTGGATAGAGGACGGCTACATAGACTTCCCTGACTTTGTCGTCCAGAGAAGGGCAATACCACAGATGACCTCCCCCGGAGGACTTCTTTCGGACGAGATTACCATCCTCTCCTCTGACATAAAGGTAAGGGGCGAGTACGCCTACAACGTAGGTGGCTCCCGATATTGCAACTTCGAGCTGGTGAAAGCAGATATCGGAAATCCGGAGCCCATGGGGGACAAGTATGCCTTTTCAGCCCGTTTTACTCTAAAGGCAGGGGACGAAACCGGGGCGTGTAGGCTGCCTCCCGTTCTTCTTCACCTGGAGTACGACGACCAGAGGAGAGATGTAATCGTGGACCCGGTAAAGGTAGAAGTAGTAAAGGGGACGTCGCCGTGGGTAGAGAAAACAGGGGACTCCCTCCCGTGGGTTGGTCTATCAGTAGTGGTGTTGGCCCTCATCGTCTTCCTGTTCGCCAAGAAACGCTCGGAAAGATCGAGGCTGCTCAATGAGTGGAGAAAGCTCAAAAGAATCATAAAGACTGCCAGGATAAAGAGGATGAAGGGCGAGCTCAGTGAAGAAGCTTATAAGAAGCTCATAGCAGAGTACGAGGCAAGGTTACAAGAGATAGAGGCAGAAATGGAGATGAAGGGAATTCCTATTCCCTCCGTCGAAGGAGGTAAACGAGGAGGAGAGCAACCACAACACCGGCGGCAACCCACAGGATCGGGAAGGAAGGCTCCGAAACGTTGATGGGCACCGTGAACTTCCTGTTGCAGTCACCGAGCCATACCGTGAAGGATATTTCCTTTCCCTTTTCAGCAGGAGTAAATACCTCTATCACCTTCTTCTCCGGGATCACCCTGTAGTCTATCTTACTCCCCTCGTAGAGGACGAGAAGGTCCGTGGGTATAACCCTCTCACCCCTATATAGAATGACCACGTCCGTTACAGACATTGTTCGGTCCTTTCCTCTGAGTATCTCTTGGCTGAGTATGCCATAGCTTATGTCACAGGAGGCGAGAGAGACCCTGGGAGGCGTGAGGGGAACGCTCCCCCTCTTCAGACGGTAGTGAACAAAACCCCTGCCGTTATTTACTTCGACCACCCAGGCGATAATGGGATCGGGGTTCACCACGAAGCCCGAGAACTCCACGTCTTGGTAGGACGCTACCGAGGACTTTGGGAGCTCTTCTTCCACCAGGTACAGGCCGTCGTCCCCCGAGAGGGTTATGAAGGCGTCATAGGTGGAGGCCAGCTTCACCACGCTCAGCCCATTCTCCTCAGAGGTGACGACACGGTACTTGAAGAGGAGGGCCTTGTTGTCTTCTGTAACGAAGTAGACGTTTAGGTTCCCTTCCACTACATCTGCACAGCAGAGGGTATGGCTCCCGTCAAAGGAGCAGTCTACTGTACTGGACGTTTTCTGGAGAAAGACTGCATAGGGCTTAACGTTCTCGGGAGCTATCACGCAGCCCAAGCTTGCGAAGGAGATAGTAGACAGTCCTAAGAGGAATGCCAAGATCAGAAGATATCTTTGAGGGCCTTTCACCAGACTTATATTTTTCTTTGATTAATTTAAACGTTTCCTTGCCGTACTTTCGGGGCCTCCCGGGCCGACGGTTGGTAGGAACCACCTCCACACCGACGGAGGACAACGCCCCCTTCAACCGGGGAGAAAGTGTCTCCACGAGGGAAGACGGCATGTATATTCGGCGTAGGTTCGGGTAGAGAGAAAGAAGGGTAGTCACGAGTTTCTTGGACAACCTCCTCCCGACGTATACCTCTACCACATCGGACGATGGCTTCAGGGACCGCAGATCATCGAGCGTCCTTATCCGTATCATTCTCTCCCTTCTCCAAAGCTTCCAAAAACTTTTTAGCTCGTTCAGATGCTTTCACGGAGCGCAGGAATGCCTCTACTTCTTCGTGCTCCTTCCCCCAGAAGGGGCAAAGGGAGTAAAGAAGGTGTTCTCTTAGGAGACGCCTCTCGAAGGGGAAGACGTCCTCCACCTCCATGGCCCCCTTTAGAGCGTCAATGAGCGTAGACTTCTCTACCACACAGCCCTCTTCTGAGAGGGAGGAAAGGAAGGGGAGGAGAGGGGATGGATCTGCCGGCATACCCCGGAGGGGTGGCTTTCTCTCCCTAATACCCCGGGGGAAAGATAGGTAGTAGTGGAGGAGGAAGCGGGTGAGAGCTTCTTCGGCCAGGGATAGGAAGGTGGTGTACTCGATGGATCTCTTCTCCCGGAGGGAGAGGAGTATGTCCGAGCGGACGGTCCCGTCCTCCTCCAGGAAGCCGTTCTCTTCCAGTTCCTGGAGGAGCTTCCAGAGGTACTCGGGGTCTTCTTCCAGCCGTTTTATGTCGTAGCGGTTGACGATGGACTCGTAGCGGAGCACTTCTTCTAAGTTATCCACCTCTTCCTTCACCTTCTCTTTTATTACCGTCAAGGCCTTGTCCACGACGGAGGAGATGGAGAGGGAGGCAAGGACTAGGGCCGTGGAGGAGGGGAGAGTCCCCTTCTTCGTCTTCTTCTCCACTTCCAGGAAGGTCTCGCCCTTGAAGACCGCTTCGACCCTGCTCTCCCCCCTAAGGAGCTTCTCCAGATCCCGGAAGGCCTGGTAAGAGGCACCACCCCCCTTCTCGGCGAAGGAGAGATAGGAACCACCGTAGGGGAGATAGGGGAGAAAGTCGGTCAAGGCGTCAAAGTGGATGGAGAAGTAGGCCAGGCGGTTGGAGAGGTAGGCTACTTTCGCCCTCTCGTAGGTCCACTTCCTGATGTTAAGAGCGTACATGAGCTTCTTCAGGGAAGGAGCAATCTCCAGCATCTCCTCCTTTTCGGTGAAGCGGAGCTCCTTGAAGAGGTCCCGGATGCCGAACTTGGGGGCGTGAAAGTTGAAGCGGCGCATCTCCGAGATTAGGAAGGATATCTCCCTGGCCCTTTCCAGGGCCTCCTCAGGGGAGGAGGGTGGGGTGTTCTCCAGGCTGTCCAAGAATTCGTTAGCATAGGCCAGCAGGTGGGAAGCCTCCTTGAAATGTTTCACGGTATGAGTTGCTGGGGTGGTCGTTAAAAGGGTGAGGTTGTAAAATTATGGCAACACCTTTCCAGCCTCTAACTTGGCCGGCACGTACTCCTTGGATATAAACCGCCAGTGCTTTCGGGTAGCAGCTTCCAGCTCCATCTTGAAGCCCTTCTTTTCCATGAGGTCGAACTCGGCGTGCCACTCCTTTTTCTTGAACCAGGGGTACCTTCTCATCTCCCTGAGACGCTTCAGGTCCTGGTCGGTGAGCTTGATCTGGACGGTGCGGGGGAAGTTGAAGTCGTAGTAGTCGGAGATGGTCATCCCCAGGAACTTGGACGCGGGGGTGGCGAGCTGGGGTGAGAGGTAGGAGAGGTTGATGGAGCCTTGTTTATACACTGAGTAGATGTACCACCCCCAAGGGTCGGCATCGGTGAGGACGTAGACGGGAAGGTTGTATTCGTAGTGGAGGCGGTGGATGAAGCGGCGGGTTGCCCGATCCGGCTGGCCCTCCGCCGTGACGATGATGGCGTTGTGGTCGTCCCAGAAACGGTCCTCGTGGAACCTCACCCACACCGCATTCTTCTCGATGACCAGGACGAACTCCGCCTCCACCCTCTTTATCTTCACCCTCTCGGGCTCCACGATGGGTGGGACGGCCCATCCTCCCATGCCCACATTGGTACCGTCCACCTCCACGACCCGGTGCTTTCCATCAGGGGAGTAGACGTACTCTTCTATCTCTATGGGGCCAGCGACGTGCCCCTTTCCTCCCTTGGAGAAGACATGGAACTCCTCCCTCACGAAGCCCAGCATGGTCTCCAGGTCTTCGATGACCTTGTCGCTCTCCCTCTGGTCGTCCACCACGTTCTCCCTCGTTCCGGGGATGGTGAACTTCACCCGGTAGAATACATCTCTGAGGGAGGTGGTGATGCCTTCCTCCAAGAGCTCCTTGATGGCGGAGGCCACGATGACTGTCTGGAGGAAACGCTTGGAGTGGGCCAGGTTAAGGAAGCTCCTATGGGCTACCTTCTCTCCCATCCGGAGGATGCCCTTTTCCTCGTCCCATATAACGTTTGAGAGGGTCCGGACTGGGACCCGCAGGTAGAGGTCCTTGTCCCGCTGGGCCCGCTCGAGTATTTCCTTCGCCCAGGACGAGAGCTTCTCCCTTATCTTCTCGTCCACCTTCCGGATCTCCTCTATCATGCGGCCTCAGCCTCCAGCTTCTCCATCAGCTCGTTGAGCTTCCTGTACCTCTCCTCCACCAGGGACTTGAGGAGGTTCGTCACCCTTTCTTCATCCTCGCCGGCGAGCTTGGCCAGGGCGCCCGCCACGAGAGGTAGGTAGTGCTCCAGAACCTTCTTCTTCTGGGCCAGCTCCTCCAGCCTGCCCACCCGATTCGTGTACTCCTTTACCTTCCTACCCACCTCCATGAGGGCCTGCCGGATCTCGTTAAAGACCTCAGGAACATCCGCTATGGCCTGCTTGCCCGCCGTGGTGTAGGGGACGTGGGTGGAGGAGAGGTTGACGAGGATGACCACAGGGGAGTTGAAGACGTCGTTAAGGCCATAGCGCTTCCAGTCAATACTCTTCACCGCCTCGGTGATGGCACAACCACCCGTATCGAAGAGGAGGGGGACGCGGTTGGCGAAACGCATGAGCTCGAACCCCTTTATCTGGCCCCCTATGGCGACGCCCACCTCCACCTGGAAGGGTATGCCGCCAGAATAGACCCGGGGCTTCCTCTCCACCACCGCCACGAAGGAGGGCTTCAGGTTTGAGCGCAGGGAGGTCTTTATGCGCTCCTCCCCGATGGGGACGAGGACATCCGTCCGGGGGCCCCGGATCCGGATGCCCAGAAGGGCCCCGGTGACCTCGTAGAACCTCTCGAGGGTGGGCTCTTCTCCGAGTATGGTCTTCACGTGCTTCTTCAGCTCGGTGTAGTGGGCCCGTTCCTCCTCAGTAAGGTCCTCTTTCTTCCTTTCCACCATATTCCGGGCGCTCTTGTGCTCGGAGAGGTAACGGATGATCTGGAAGGCCGAGACGATTTTCTCGGCGTCCTGCCAGGTGAGCTTTTGGGGTTCCTTGTTGAGGATGCGGGGTATCACCCGCATCAGGCCGATGATGGCCTTACCACCCGTGCCGTGGAGCGAGTTCGTAAGCATCCTCCCAACATTCTTGGCCCGACTCGTCCGGGCAAGGGTAACCAGGTCGTCAGGGGTTATGCCGAAGGGATGAGGCTTTGCCTCCTCCCCTATCTTCACCGGCTCGAAGGTGCTCCTTTCAAAGGTGGTCACCTTCCCGTCTGGCTCCACAAAGGTGATAGAAACGTGGGGGTTGGCAATGGCCGTCCTCCGGAGGTACTCGTAGACCGAGTACTTGCCCCGATTGTAGTCCACGCCCTTCATCTCGGCGGTGACCTCGACACCCCGGAAGTTGCCGGGGTAGTGATGCTTGTTCTTCACCACTGGCTCGTTTTTCATCACATCGATCATCACGTCCATCTCCCAGACGGTTCCGTCTCCCGTGGAGGTCTTTATGTGGACGGGCTTGCCCGTCGTGATCTGGGCAAACATGGTCACGCCGGCAGCACCTATCCCCTGCTGCCCCCTCGTCTGGATCATCCGGTGGAACTTGGTCCCGGCCAGGAGCTTGCCGAAGACCTTTGGAGCTATGTGGGGAGGGATCCCGGGACCGTTGTCCCGGACGGTGAGTCTGTAGTGGTCGTCCCCGAGCTTTTCCAGCTTGACGAATATGTCAGGGAGGATCCCAGCCTCCTCACAGGCGTCCAGGGAGTTGGTCACAAGCTCGTGGACCGCCGTGGTGAGGGACCTTATCTTGCCCGAGTAGCCTAACATATGGCGGTTTTTCTTGAAGAATTCTGCCACGGAGTGCTCCTTGAACTCCCTGAAGACGTCGACACCCTCTTCTGCCATCGATCTCCCCTCTAAACTACCGAAAACAGAGTGAAAATCCTTTTAATACCTCATTCCTCTTCATCGCTGATGATGCCGAGCTCCCTGAGCAGTTTTTCTGTTTTCTTCTTCCTCCGGTTTATCTCCAGGTCCCTGAAGACCACACTATGGGGGGACCCCTGAAAGGCCAGGCGCTCAATGGCCCGGGTAGCGAGCTCCACGCTCTCGTAGTCGCCGATGATGGACACCGTGTCGCCGTATATCCTTATGTCTGTGTCCGTCAAGGACTCTAACTTCTTCCTGGCGGAGCCGCCGGTACCGATGAGGCGGGCCTTCTGTCGCCGTATGGCATTCCTCCCCAGGTGCTCGCGGAGGTTGATTATACGGAGGTAGTAGTCGTCTCGGAGGAGTTTCAGGGCCGTGTCCGGGTCAAAGCCCCTCCCTATGGCCTTCACCACCTTGGCCATCCTGTAGAAGGTGAGGGGATCTGTCTCTGATGTCCCCCGGATGGAAACCTCTCCAGTCTTGCTGTTTACCTTTATCTTCACGTTGGCTATCCTCTCCAACCTCTTCTTGGTCCTTCCCTTCCTTCCTATCACTACCCCGACCCTCTCCCGGGGGATCTTCACCTCTTCTTCCAGGACTCCTTCCTCCACCACGAAGTCTTCCTCGTCCGTCACAAGAATAAAACCTCCCGGAAGGTTTTTCTTCGTCACCGTTATAAACTCCACCCACCCATCTCATCATAGGATCCGGGTCGCCCAGAGCCTGCGCGGGAGACGCAAACGGAAGCCCAGTGGTGTAGCGATGGGGCTTCGCCCCTGGAACCCCAGAGTAGGGGTGGTCTTCGACCACCCTCCCGAAAAGAGCCCCGTGGTGTAGCGGTCAAGCATGCGGGACTTTGGATCCCGCGACCCGGGTTCGAATCCCGGCGGGGCTATCGGCCCCGGTAGCGACGCAGGGGAGAAGGGTGACCCCCTGTCTCTGGCCGGGGCCACAGCCTCTTGGACCCGTGGCGCAGCCTGGACAGCGCGTCGGCTTCCGGAGCCGAAGGTCGGGGGTTCGAATCCCCCCGGGTCCGCTATGGGGCTTCGCCCCTATGACCCCAGGACGGGTGCGATCTTCGATCGCACGCATCGAGGAAGAATCAGCTGGAGGGTGCTCGAGCGGAAGCGACGAGTACCTCCACCCCGAAGTGCGTAGGGCCGAGCGAAAGCGAGTGCCCTACCCGCTCGCGGATGGGATCAAGGCGGGGGTGCCCGACCTGCCAACCCGGGGCTTCGCCCCTGGAACCCCAGAGTAGGGGTGGTCTTCGACCACTCTCCCGTAGTGCGTCCGGTCGTAAGACCGGATCCGCTCGCGGATGGGATCAAGGCGGGGGTGCCCGAGCGGCCAAAGGGGCCGGGCTTAGGACCCGGTGGCTCAGGCCTTCGTGGGTTCGAATCCCACCCCCCGCACTTATCATCGTCCCCGCTAGATCGGCGTGCTTGGCCACCCTAAAACTTGTATACCTCATCCTTCGGAGCGGACTTCACGATTATTGAGCCACTGAGGCCCTTTTTCGTGAGCTCAGCTATGATCTTCGGAAGTTTGGACTGACGGAAGCCCGTGAGGGA
>JALUER010000083.1:676-2363 GCA_027043825.1 Microcaldota archaeon | reverse complement strand
AAAGGACGTCGGCATAGCCGTGGAGACCGTTAAGGGGCCGGGTCTGATCGTTGTTTTGGCCCCGCCCCTGGAGGAGTGGGTAAACAGGAAGCTGTTCTTCCACGGACAGTACGTGGTCACCCCTCCCTACACTGTGGAGGATTGCGGCAACATATACCAACGGCGTATAGTGAAGAAATGGAAGGAGCACCCAGGCATCTACATCCTGGAAGGAAGGAAGGTTGTCCACGGTAAGGAGCCCCGCCTGAAGAAAAAGAAAGAGAAGAAGATCGAGATCCCCAAGGAGAGGATACTACCGGAAGAGATCTATAGGATGGCAAGGACCCAGGATCAGGTGGACGTTATCCATGCCCTGGAAGGGGCCATAAGGAAGGGCCACGCCCATGTGGTGTTGGCCGATAGGGGAAGGGGTAAGTCGGCTGCCCTGGGTCTTTTCCTGGCAGGATTGTCCTATATCTCCTCTAAGAACAGACTGAAGATCGTTGTTACAGCTCCCTCGGAGCAGAATGTGGAGGAGCTCTTCCGGTTCCTTAAGGAGGGGCTGAGGGAACTGGATGTTAAGGTCAGGGGGAGGAAGATAGAGGTAGGTAAGGTAACCATAGTCTACAGGGAGCCTCTTGACGTAGCCAAGGAGAAAGGAGACCTCCTGGTGGTAGACGAGGCGGCAGGCATATACCTCTCCCTCCTAAAGGAATACCTGGACCGCTTCTCTTCCTTCATCTTCTCCACCACTTCCCATGGGTACGAAGGAACGGGCAGGCTCTTCCAGTACCGCTTCTTACCCCTCCTCCAGGAGAGGCTTAAGGTCCACATACACCACATGCAAGAGCCCATCAGGTATGGGGAAGGGGATCCGGTAGAGAAGTGGCTCTACGACGTGTTCCTCCTTGATGCAGAGCCTGCAAAGGTGAGCAAGAAGGAGGTAACCCACATAAAGAAGAAGGACCTCACCTTCACCCACGAGGACAGGGAACGGCTCTTCCTCGAAGACGAGAAGACCCTAAGGGAATACATAGGTATCTACGTCTTTGCCCACTACAGGAACAACCCGAGGGACATAGCTATTCTGGCCGACGCCCCTAACCAGAATGCCTTCACCGTAAAGACGCCCTCCGGAAAGGTGGTTGGATCCCTCCAGGTGGCGGAGGAAGGGGGCCTCGGGGAAGAGCACATCTATAGGATGTTAGAGGGAGAGATCATCTTCGGCAACATAATACCCGATATTTTCCTCAAGTACTACGAGTTCAGGGACTTTGCCCGGGTAAAGGGGCTGAGGGTGGTAAGGATAGCTACCCATCCGGAACTGCAGGGTATGGGAGTGGGAAGCTTTGCCCTCAGGGAGCTGGAGAGGTATGCCAAGGAAAACGGATATGCCTGGACGGGTGCCGGTTTCGGGGCGTCCCGGAAGGTTGTCCGCTTCTGGAAGAAGAACGGCTATGTGATGGTTCACGTCTCTCCCAAGAGGAACCAGGAGAGCGGGGAGTATTCTACAATCTTCGTGAAACCGCTGGATCCAAGGGTGGAGAGGTTCGTGAGGGTAGCCAACTTCTCGGCCAAGTCCCGGCTTGTGGAAGAGTTAGACAACTACTACTATTACATGGAGCCAGAGGTAGCCCTAGAACTCCTCACCTCCGGACCCTCTAGGAAGATCCCCCTAAACCTCTCGGAAGGGGAGGTAAGAAGGTTT
>JALUER010000083.1:0-666 GCA_027043825.1 Microcaldota archaeon | reverse complement strand
GGTTTTCCCGGTACATAGACGGCACCCTATTCTACGATGCGGTTTCGGACGTGGCCGCAAAAGTGGTCCGCTGGTACTTCCTCGGCGGGGAAGGGCCCGACCTACCGGAATCCGACAGGATGTACCTCATCGAGAAGGTCCTCAAGAAGAAGACGTGGAAGGAGGCGGCTGCCACCTTTAAGATGGACGTCCACAAGTTTGCCCGCCGGGTAGATAAGATACTAGGTAAGATAGGCGACTACGTGCTGGGTGAATACCTGTGATGCTCCACTTCCTTCCCCGCTACGTGAAGGACATACTTTCGGGTAAGAAGCGGGCTACCGTACGCCTGGGGAGGAAAGGTGTAAAGGCAGGTTCTGTGGTTTACCTCTCTGTGGGTGGGAGGCCCTTTGCCAGGGCCAGGGTAGTGAAGGTGGTGACAAAGAAACTCAAGGAGCTCACACCAGAGGAGATAAAGAAAGAAGGTCACAGGAATTTTTCGGAACTATTCAGGGAACTGAGAAAGATCTATCCTGTCATTTCGCCCGAAGACGAGGTAACCTATATCGAGTGGCGAATAGAAGAAAAGTAGTTTTCCTCTATTTTTAGCGTGTACATCAGACGGTTCCTCGGCGAGGAGGGTATAATAGCAAACCCGGACGTTTTTGACCCGGACTACCTTCCGGA
>JALUER010000082.1 GCA_027043825.1 Microcaldota archaeon | reverse complement strand
GTCATATGTTTATTATCTCGCCACCGACCCGGCGGACTGCGGCATCCACCTCGGGGATGCGGGAGGGGGAGGAAAAAATCACCTTCACCAGGCCGTGCTCTGGCTTGTATATGAAGACATAGGACGGGGATTCCAGGGAAAAGCCTCCCCCGTAGGCCAGCCTGTACTTCTCCACGGCAAGGGGCACCAGCTCACCCTTGAGCTTGAGGGTGAAGGAGTCGATGCGGACGCCCTCCACTTCCCTGGCAAAGTCGTCATTGAAGGGCTTTCGGGTAAGAACCTGGCGGAGGAGCACCTCATCCTCCCCATCAAAGAGTATGGACGCCAAGGACGCCAGTTTGTCTTCCTCCACCGCGTAGAACCTGTAGTTCCTGTATCTCTCAAAGAACATCTCCATCTCGTCGAGCTTGGGGGTGTACCTCCGGAGCAGGTCATATATGGCCTCGTACTTCGCCTTCACGTCCTTCATGGCCGGCAGGATCTCCTGGTCCCGCACGTATTCCCTCACCACGGCCTCCAGCTCTGGATGCTCCTTCAAGACCGCCCTGAGTTCAGAATAATCATCGTCAAGCTTTTCAAGAAAATCTTTAACCCTGTATATTTCTCTAAGTATCGTGTTCAGGGCGTACAGACGCTTTTCGAGCGATTTAAGTACATTTCTAACCTTCCCAATTTCGTCCATCTCTATTATTCTGGAACGTTTAATTTTAAACTGCCCACTCCCTTATGAAGAATTATGTTGGGCAAGAAGAAGTCCGAGGAAAAGAAGCCCCAGCCCGAAGACCTCGAAAAACGCCTGGCCGAGATCCTTGGCAACCTCCCCGACAGGGTAGGATCCCTCAAGAAGTACGTGGGCAACCTCGTCGATGTAATCCACTACTACTTTGACAGGTTTGGTCCCTACCTACCGTCGCCCATGAGGAAGGACTGGACCAAGCTCGTACTCCTTTCTGACATGTTATCCCTGGACATGGAAAGCGTGAGGAACAGGATTGAAACCCTCGAGACTCGCATAAGAAAGGAGCTTCTCGTCGACGGCTCCAAGGGATTGGATGAGAGGCAGAAGAGGCAGCTGGAGAAAGAGTTAGAAGAGCTCGAAGGAAAGGCAGAAGAACTGAGGAAAAAGACGAAGGAACTGCTCCAGAGGCTCATGAGGTATGTGGAGGAGACGGGGATCGAGTGATGGGAGAAAGCCTTAACAGGACACGTAGGGAGGCCCTCAGGGAGCTGGAGGAGACTCTGCGAAGGATGGAAGCAGGGGATGAGAAGGACCTCTATAGACAGAGGGTCTACCGTTGGCTAAAAGAGTCACTCGAAGAGGTAACTGCCCCGGAGGGAATAGAAAGGAGATTGTGGGCGGCCAGGACGATAAAGGAACTCGTAGAGGGGAAGTTCACACCGATGGACCCCGAAGACTATAACCTGTTGGCCCAGGCCATTCAAGAACTGACAGGAGGGCGAGCAAGACCCACCGGCGGGCTACTCTTCCTCCCCTTCAAGGGAAGAGAAAGCCTTCCCATGAAGGACGTGGACCTGTACGTGGTCGTAGAGAGGGATCCCAAGGAGGTGATGAAGCTGCAAGGGGTCTTCAGGGCCCTTGAACGCCTCACCAGGAAGCGCGGGGTAGAGCTCGACATAAACGTTACGCCCTCCGAGGCGACAGTGGTGCACTCGGATGACATCTTCACCCTGGACTCCGTAGTCTGGCCCCTTCTAAACTCACCGGCCTTCTTCTTTGGCCCGAAGGCAGTCAGGAGGTACTCGAGGCTGAAGCTACTCGTTGACCGGCTGAGGGAAGTAAAGAAAAGGAACGAACGTGTTTACCGGTTGAATATAGAAGAATTGGCCTACAGGGCGGTAAACGCCTATATCCGCTCGCTCCTGCGACAGCTTACCCACGATAGCTGGATCCTGGGGTCCCACGCAGCCGCCTCCGACAGGGCTATCCGGGACTACCTGGAGTCCCTCCCCCACCTGAGACACTTTGTCCATGGCTGGGAACCCCACGTCTTGGAGAGGTTCGCCAGGAGAAGAGTAGAGACGTCAGACATTATAAGGGGAGAGCGGGCAGAGGTCCTGGCAGACCTAAGGGAGAAGATGGAGGAATTAATTGAAAGGGAGCTTCCCCCACGGATAAAGGAGCACTTGAGAAGACTGGGTCTGGAAGAGAGAGACTCGGAACGTGTAGTAGAAAGACTCCTGGAGCTGATAAAGAGGGGAAATATGGAAACCGTGAAGTACCTGAGAAGGCTCGCCGGGTCTACCAACCCTCCACAACGAACTTCTTGACCCCAAGGGAGAGGAGGGTCTTCACCATGGCCCCCACAAAGGGAGAAGGACCACAGATGAGGAAGGTCCGCTCCGTGTAGTCCGGGACGTA
>JALUER010000081.1 GCA_027043825.1 Microcaldota archaeon | reverse complement strand
ATCCTGCACATATCTTAGCTGTTAGCATTAACGAAAAGAACGGAAAGAAGATTGCCCGGGTTCACGTTGACCGGGAAGCCCTCAGGATCCTCGAAAGAAGGATGGAGCGGAAAATAAAGCTAGCAAAGCTCCTGGCGAAGCGATACTTCAACATCGATAACGTAGTGGTGATGTAGATGGCACGGGGTGAATTCGCGGCTGCCAAACTCATCAAGGACAGAAAGAAGTGGAGAAAGAAGGACAGGCACTACAGGAAGTACAAGCTGATGAACTGGCTCAAGAAGTACGACCCCCTCGAGGGGGCGCCCATGGCCAGGGCCATCGTGCTCGAAAAGAGAGAGGTGGAGCAGAAGCAGCCCCACTCTGGTCTCATAAAGGCGGTGAGGGTTCAGATCATTAAGAACGGGCGGGAGGTCACTGCCCACGTGCCCAGGAACAACGCCATCAAGTTCGTGGACGAGCACGACGAGGTCATCATCGAGTCCTTGGGCGGGTCCCAGAGGGGCCCCATCGGTTCCATGTGGGGCATCAAGTTTAGGGTCATCATGGTGAACGGCATCTCCCTGGAGATGCTCAGGACTGGAAGAAAGGAGAAGCCCAGGAGATGAGAGGATGGGGTTCAAGGTTTTTGGTAAGTGGGACACGGAGGGCGTCGTGGTAAGGGATATCTCCCTGGCCCCTTACATCAACCTCAACTGTCCCATCATCCCCCACACCCACGGCAGGTTCGCCAAGCACAGGTTTGGTAGGAGGAACATCTGCATCGTGGAGAGACTCGTAAACAAGCTCATGAGGAGCGGACAGGGTTCAAGGAAGGTGGCAGGCCGCTACATCCGCGGCAGGGGCGCCACCGGAAAGAAGCTCCTGGCCATGAAGATCGTCGAGAAGGCATTTGAGATCGTGGAGGAGAGGACCAAGAAGAACCCCATTCAGGTTCTCGTGGACGCGGTGACCTATGCCGGCCCCCGGGAGGACGTGGTGAGGGTTCAAATGGGTGGTGTGGTCATCCCCGTCGCCGTGGACGTTTCTCCCCTGAAGAGGTTGGACGTGGCCCTCAAGAACATTGCCCTCGCAGCCTTCTACAAGTCCTTCAACAACAAGACACCCGTGTGGGAGGCACTCGCCGAGGAGCTCATTCTTGCATCCCAGAACGATCCTCAGAGCTTTGCCATCTCCAGAAGGGAGGAGATCGAGAGAATAGCACGGGCGTCGAGGTGATGGTATGGGTAAGTTAGAGGAGGTAGCCAAGAGAATCCAAAAGGTGATGTGGGAGAGGGAGCAAATCAGGAACATCGGCATAGTGGCCCACATTGACCACGGGAAGACCACCCTCACCGACAACCTCATAGCGGCCAGCGGGCTCATGAGCGAGGAGCTGGCAGGTAAGCAGCTAATGCTCGACTTCTACGAGCCCGAGAGGGAGAGGGGAATTACCATCATGGCCGCCAACATCTCCATCGTCTACGACCTCGACGGAAAGGACTACCTGGTCAACATCATCGACACCCCCGGCCACGTGGACTTCGCCGGGGAGGTAGTCCGGGCCATGAGGGCCGTGGACGGTGTCATCCTCGTGGTGGACGCCGTGGAGGGCGTCATGCCCCAGACGGAGACGGTTCTCCGGATGGCCCTCAAGGAGAGGGTGAAGCCCGTCCTCTTCATCAACAAGGTGGACCGTCTCATCAACGAGCTCCAGTTAGAGCCCCAGGCCATGCAGGAAAGGTTCGTGAAGATCATAAACGACGTGAACAACCTCATCTACAAGTACGCCCCCGAGGAGTTCAGGGACAAGTGGCAGGTGAGCGTGAACGACGGGAGTGTGGCCTTTGGATCGGCTTACCACAACTGGGCACTTTCCGTTCCCTACTCCAAGATCTCCGGCGTCACCTTCAAGGACGTCTATGAATATCTAAAGAGCGACCGGCAGAGGGAGCTGGCCAAGAAGTCCCCCCTCTACGACGTGGTCATCCGGATGGTCATCCAGCACCTCCCCGATCCCATTACCGCCCAGAGGTACAGGATACCTCACCTCTGGCCCGGCGACATAAACTCGGACGTGGGCAAGTCCATGCTGAACTGCGATCCAAAGGGCAAGCTGGTCATGGTCATAACCGACGTCTCTGTGGACCCCCACGCCGGAGAGGTGGCCACCGGCAGGGTCTTTTCCGGAACTCTCAAAAAGGGCCTCAAGGTGAGGATGATAGGTAACAAGACGGAGGCAACCGTTCAGCAGATCTCCATCTACATGGGTCCCCACAGGCTGAGGGTGGACGAGATCCCCGCCGGCAACATCGCGGCTATCGTGGGTCTGAAGGACGTCTGGGCGGGGGAGACCCTGGCAGAAGAGCCCATTCCTCCCTTCGAATCATTCAAAACGAACCTTGAACCCGTCATCTCCGCCGCCGTTGAGGCCAAGAACATGAAGGACATAGCAAAGCTCGGTGAGGTCCTCCGGAAGATCCAGAAGGAAGACCCCAGCGTCAGGGTGGAGATAAACCAGGAGACGGGCGAGTACATCGTCTCCGGTATGGGCGAACTCCACCTGGAGATCATAAAGTACAGGATCGAGCACGACTATGGCATTCCTGTCAATATGAGCCCGCCCACGGTGGTCTACCGGGAGGGGGTGGGCAAGAAATCCGAGACCATTGAGGCCAAGTCTCCCAACCGCCACAACAAGTTTTATCTTCACGTGGAACCCCTCGAGGATGGCGTGCTAAAGGCCATAAGAGAGGGAGAGATTCCAGAGGGCAAGTACAAGGAGAAACAGCACGCTGACAAGCTCATGGAAGCAGGGATGAGCCCCGAAGACGCCAAGAATGTCTGGGCCGTCTACAACGGCAACGTCTTCGTGGACAGGACCAGGGGCGTCCAGTACCTCCACGAGGCTAAGGAGCTCATCATCCAGGCCTTCATGGAGGCCATGGACGATGGTCCACTGGCCAGGGAGAAGGTGATGGGCGTTAAGGTGGTCCTGGACGATGCGGTGCTTCATGAAGACGCCGTCCACAGGGGTCCAGCCCAGGTCATCCCCGCCGTGAAGAGGGGGATCTACGCGGCCATGCTCAAGGCGGACCCGTTCCTCTGGGAGCCCAAGCAGTACGTATACATAACAGTGCCCCAGGACTACATGGGCGACGTGAACAGGGAACTACAGATGAGGAGGGCCCAGATCGAGGAGATCAGAAGCGAGGGCGAGTCAGTCATCATCAAGGCCAAGGTACCAGTGAGGGAGATGATAGGATTCTCCGCCGCTCTCCGCTCTGCTACTCAAGGAAGGGCCATTTGGACCTACGAGTTCGCAGGATATGAGCGGGTTCCGCGTGAACTTCAGGATCAGATAGTCAAGGAAGTTAGAACGAGGAAGGGGGAGAAGCCCGAACCCCCCAAGCCCGAGGATTTCCTTGAATGAAGGAGGTGAAGAAGATGGCAAGGGAGAAGCCCCACCTGAACTTGGTATTTATCGGTCACGTGGACCACGGCAAGTCTACCACCATTGGTAGGCTCTTTTACGACTTAGGATTGATCGACGAAAGAACCCTCGAGGAGTACAGGAAGGAGGCCGAGGAAAAGGGCAAGGTAGGTTTCGAGTTCGCCTACGTCATGGACAGGCTCAAGGAAGAGAGGGAAAGAGGTATTACCATTGACATCGCCTACAGGGACTTCGAGACCAAGAAGTACTACTTCACCATCATCGACGCACCGGGACACCAGGACTTCGTTAAGAACATGATCACCGGAGCTTCCCAGGCAGATGCGGCTGTCCTCGTGGTGGCAGCCCCCGAGGGCATCATGCCCCAGACCAGGGAGCACGCAATACTGGCAAAGACCCTGGGCATCAACCAGATCATCGTCTTCGTCAACAAGATGGACATGGTGAACTACGACAAGGAGAAGTTCGAGAAGCTCAGGGACGAGCTCCAGAAGTTCCTCCAGGGTATAGGATACAAGCCCGACCAGATCAAGGCCATAATCCCCGGATCTGCCCTCAAGGGAGACAACGTGGTTAAGAAGTCCGAGAACATGCCCTGGTACAACGGCCCCACCCTCGTGGAGGCCTTTGACCTCCTGGAGGAGCCTGTGAGGCCCATCGACAAGCCCCTCAGGATACCTATCGAGAAGGCCCTCTCCATCAAGGGAGTGGGTACGGTGCTCACCGGTAGGGTCGAGTCCGGCGTGTTGAAGCCCGGTGACAAGGTCATCGTACAGCCCATCGGCCTCACCGGCGAAGTAAAGTCCATCGAGATGCACCACCAGCCCCTGAACGAGGCAAGGCCCGGTGACAACATCGGTTTCAACGTCAAGGGCATCGGCAAGGACGACGTGAAGAGGGGTGACGTGGTGGGCCACGTGGACAACCCGCCCACCGTGGCAGAGAGGTTCACGGCCCAGATCATCGTGCTGTACCACCCCACCGCCATAACCGCCGGTTACACGCCGGTGTTCCACATCCACACCGCACAGGTGGCCTGTACCTTTGACAAGCTGCTGAAGAAGATGGATCCCAAGACGGGTCAGGTGGTTGAGGAGAACCCACAGTTCCTCAAGACCGGTGACGCGGCACTGGTGGAAATCGTGCCCACCAAGCCCACCGTGGTCGAGAAGTTCCAGGACTTCCCGGCGCTCGGTAGGTTCGCTGTCAGGGACATGAGCAAGACCATAGCGGTGGGTATCGTGAAGGACGTGGTGCCCAGGGCCAAGTAAGGCCCTCCCCTTACTTCATTTATTTGAGGTGATGGTCATGATCGCCCGGATAAAGCTGTGGTCGACGGACTACAAGGTGTTGGACCAAACGGTCGCCATGATCAAGGAGACCGCCCAGAGGATGGGCGTGAAGGTGAGCGGACCCATTCCCCTCCCCACGAAGAAGCTCAAGATTGCCGTGAGGTACTCCCCTGACGGTCAGGGCTCAGAGACCTATCAGCACTGGGAGATGAGGATCCACAAGAGGATTCTGGAGGTCCCCGCCGACGACCGCGTCATGAAGGCGCTGCTACGGATCCCCATACCCGATAAGGTAAAGATCGAGATTAAGATGATAAGTGAGTGACCCTTATTCACGATCTCAAAACCGCTTTCAAAGCGTTCGTTGATCCTGACGAAAAATATATATCTCTGGACAATTTTATTTCTATATGATTCCACGGAGGACTGGTAAAAGAATTAGGGAAGTTGGAGAAAAAATAATCTCTCCTCTAGAGAAAGTACAAAGAAAGCTCGTTACCAATAGAGAGAGGTCAAAAGTAGTAAAAGAGTGGGCGAGGATTCTGATTAGTGGAGAGCTAAATGAGGAGCAACTACAGGAATTCTCAAAATTAAGCAAGGAACTCAGGTTAGCAAGTATATTAGAGGCCTTGAAAAAGGTAAAAGAAACCGAGATAGACAATCTGGCAAAAAATCTTGTCAATTTCACGAAACGTCCGGAACTGCGCTCAACAATTGGCGAGGGTTATAAACGAGCTAAAAAGGAATTTGAAGAAGCAAAAGACCACAATTTCTGGCCTGTTTTTGCTCTAGGGCTATCAATCTATTCCTTTCCTTTTCTACCTACAAGTCCTCCACATTCAATGAGCACCGTCCGAAAGTTGGCAATCGGCTACGAAGTATACAATCTGTCTGCTCTACTCGCCTATTTTCTTACGCTATCTAGAATGCAAGGGAAGAAAAAAATCGTAGAGAGGTATAGAAGGTTGCTGAAGCGGTATAAGGAACTGTATCAACAATTCAACAAGTAAAAATCAGTGTTAGAAACTCCTGCTCAGCTCCGCCAAGGGATGTCCCTTCACGCTGATCCTGAAGGCCTTGTACCAGCCGAAGGGCGCCCGGTGAACCTCGTAGCCCTTCTCTTCCAAGGCCTCGGCCAGCTTCCTTATGATGACGAGGGCTCTGGAAGGTTTCGACGGCCTCTGGGAGAGGTGCACCCAGGGATAGATGACGATTCTCTTGGGCTTCACCCGGTTAAACTGCTCCTCGATGTCCTTCACCACTGCCGGTATCTTCCCCTCGTAGTCCCCCTCCTCCACGGAAACCATCACCACGAGGGGCTCCTCCACCCTCACCCACTCCTTGACGGTGGGCTCCGCCGAGCGGAGGGCCGGCGTGGTGGGCTTCCACTCCATGTAGTCCGCGTGGAGTAACAGCACCTTCATGGGTTTTATTGAGTTGCCTCGTTAATAAAAACGTGCGGAGCCAGGGAACCTTCGAGTACATACTCCTGCTGGGCGGGGTCATCATCCTCGTCCTCCTGGTAATAAACCAGCTCATAAGCTCGGCGAAGGTAAGCTCCGAGAAGGTCTCGAGAACGGTGAATGTGGCCTATGAGGCCCTCCAGAGGGAACTAAACGAGCAGCTGTCTAACCTCGGGGCTTGACGGCAATAACTCCCTCTGTTTTCTTCTCCCTCCTCAGGTACCGGAACCCTGCCTGGAACAGCCTCCTCATTACGCCCCTCTGGATGTCCTTCCCTCTCTTCCTACCTGGGGAGCCCGTGTAGTGGTAGAGGACACCACCGGGCCTGAGTACCCGGTAGAGCTCCCGGTAGAACTCAAGGGAGTAGAGCTCGCCAGCCAGGGCAAACCTGGGAGGGTCGTGGAGGATCTTGTCAAAGGACTTGTCCGGAATCTTCTTCACGAAGTGGAAGGCGTCTGCGTTCCTCACGTCGGCCCGCCACATCTCCTGACTCCAGGGATTTATTCGGGCCAGTCTCAGGACATTGGGATCCTTCTCGGTGGTCAGGACCTGGGCACCGCTCCGGAGAAGGAAGATGGTCGTGTAACCAAGGCCGCCGCAGGTGTCCCAGACCGCGTCGCCCCTCTTCACCCCCAAGGCCTCCACCTTCATCCTCGCGTCCGTGTAGGGGTCGACGCCCTTTACCCGGTGCATGTGGATGCCGTCGATTTCCAGGGTGGTGGGCTTTCCCCGTTCAGGTTGAACAAGCTGGTAGAAGTGGCGGTCCCGGATGGCCACGTGGCGGAGGAAGAAGCGGTTCCCTTCCTGCACGAGCTCGTATACCCTTCCCCTTCTCCGGGCTGCCCGTTTGAGCACGGGCACAGGCATGCAGAACACTCCCTCGACGCAGGCAACACTCCCCTTTCTTATAACCTCGTACTCGTCGTAGGTCACCCCCAAGTCAAAGGAGATGATCCTCTCGCCCTTGAGGATTGCCTCTATCTCCCAAGAAGAAAGAAGGAGGGGCATTTAATCACCGAAGTAGCCAAACTTCCTGACGAGCTCCTTCCTCTGCTTCTTCTCCTCTTCGTTCTCCACGTGGTTCGCTGGCGTCCCGTCCACCACGCCCACGACTGCCCTCCCCAGTTCCGTCTCCGCCACTATCACTTGGAAGGGGTTGGAGGTGGCCAGGTAGATGGTTGCCACCGTGGGGAGGCTCTTTATGGCGTTCAGGACGTGGATGGGAAAGGCATCCCGGAGGACGACGACGAAGACGTGGCCTGCCCCTATCTTCAACGCTATGTCGGCGGCTATCTTCTTCAGTTCCTCGTCCGTCCCCGTAACCCTGACTACCCTGGGCTTGGCCTCGTTCATGGCAGCACCAAAGCGGGCGTTGGGGATGGAAGAGTAGACGGCGTCGTAGATGTCCTCGATGGTCTTTATGGTGAAGTTCCCCTGCCCGATGATCACCTCGTAGTCCGGGGTCCCGAAGTCGATAACCTTTAGCGTCACCATGCTACTATTCTCCCTCAAAACCTATCTAAAGGTACTCCGTCACTATTGACCACAGCCTCCCTACCTTTTCGACTATGGGTGCGTCAGCGGGAACCGTCTCTACTATCTTGCCCTCTTCCTCCAGCCTGCGCGCCAGAGACTTCATTTCCTGGTCTATGAACCTCAAATACTCGGGGTTCGATTCTTCCTTGAGAAAACCTGGCCGCGCCCTGCGCCGTATCCTCTCCAACACCTTCTCATAGCTCTCTTTCACCACGAAAAAGATGTTCACTACCTTGGACCCCACCTGCTTTTCTATGACTGCCGTATTTTGAAGGAGAAAGTCCTCCAGCCAGGCACCGTCCCTGCCCAGGAACCACCGGATGTAGGGGATGCTCTGGAGTGGCCCAAAGTCCAAGAAGGCTGGCTTTCCTTTCCTCGTTATCCCCAGGGCGTAGGAGTACCCCTGCAGGGATGATAGAGTGTAGACGAGTTGCCTGTGGATAGGGTCAAACTCGATGACCTCGGGGAACCTGTCCGCCGCATCCGTGACGACGAATTTGGCACCAACGTCCTCTGCAATGGGTCTGCTGATGAAGCTTTTACCACCACCGTGGACACCGTGTAGTACGAAGGCCACCGGCACGGGTGAAAACAGGCCTGGTGGTATATATCCATACCGTTTGGATCCTTTCCTATCAGATGATGCCCTGGGACCGGAAAGGTAAAGAAGACGAACACGCCTATAAAGCAGTCTGGGGTTGAACAGAGGTTAAAAATTTTGTTGCCCCTGAATCATCTTGCGCGCCGGTGGTGTAGTCTGGCAGCACATCGGCCTTCCACGCCGATAGCCCGGGTTCGAATCCCGGCCGGCGCACTCCAAATGGGGTGTCCACCCCTATAACCCCGTGGTAGGGGTGGACACCCCATTTGGAGTGCGCCGGCCGGGAT
>JALUER010000080.1:7881-28549 GCA_027043825.1 Microcaldota archaeon | reverse complement strand
GCGTAGTAGAAGGCGGAGACTACAGGGTCCTCTCGGACTACCACCTGAACCTGGTGGAGGAGTGGAGGGCCGTGAAGCCGGGGGACGAGGTAGGTCGGTTCCTCTTCATCCCCGCCAGGCACACCGACGAGAAGACGGTGGGGTTCGTCTGGAGGGGGAGCCGCACCGTCACCTACTACTCGGACACCGGCTACTGGGAGGGGATGGAAAGGTTTGCGGAGGACGTGGCCATCTTCAACCTGGAGGTGATGAAGCCCCTTGGGACCCACACCCACCCGGATGTGGTGAGAAGGGTCCTGGAGAAGAGCAGTCCAAGGGTGGTGTTGCTCACTCACTTTGGACTGTCGGTGCTGAACTACGGCCCCGAGAGGATCGCCAGGGAGCTGGAGAGGGAGTTTGGAGTAGAAGTGGTAGCCGTCGGTGACGGCTACGAATGGAGGAAAGGGAAGGAGAAGACGATCTTTGACTTTTAGGGTGAGGGGGACACGAAGATGACCGTGTCACCCCGGATGAGCATGCGACCCAGCTTCCTCTTCGTCTCCACGCCCTCTATCTCCTCCGCTTCGTCCACGGCAAGGTTCATGTGGGCGTCGAAGGCCAGGAGCTTGGCACGTATCTGCATGCCGTTCTTTAGCTGGATGAGGACCTGGTGACCGATGGCCTCGTTTAGAAGGTCGAAAGGTCGCTTCACCATTCCCATCACCTCGTCTAATTGAAGGAGGGGGAGTTTTTAAACTTATCTCCGTCTGAATATGGAGAATATCCTGTCCAGGAGCCCTCCCTTCTTCCTCTTCACGGTTTTACCCGATAACTTGGCGGCGATCGCGATGAAGGACTTGGCGGCGGGTGAGTTCTCCCTCCTGACCACCACGGGAACCGGCCTCTTGAGCTGGAGGGTCTTTCTAACTTCAGGATCCTCGGGGATCTCCCCCAGGACCCTTAGCTCCAGGAACTCCTCGATCTTCTTCCTCGGGGCCTCCCACTTCTCACCCCGCCTCATGTTGACGATGGCCCCGATGGGGTGGACCCCCAGCTGCTCCGCCGCTATCCTGGTCTTCGTGGCGTCGATGAGAGAGGCCGGATCAGGCGTGACCACGAGGATCATTTCCTTGGTGGACGCCATGGCGGAGCGGGCCGCCGCGTCCACCCCCGCCGGCACGTCCACCAGGACGAAGTCGAACTCGTCGGCCAGGGGAGCTATGGCGCTCTTCAGCTTGTCGGGGTCTGCCTTCCGGTAGGCGTTGAAGGTGAGCCCTGAAGGTACAATTTTGAGGCCGAAGGGGCCGTCGTACATGGCGTCGTGGATGTCGATGTCCTCGATGAGGACGTCGTGGAGGGTGATGGGGGCCGAGTGGAGGGAGAAGTAGAGGCCCAGGTTGGCCATGGCGATGTCCGCATCGATGATGAGGGTCTTGTTGCCGAGCTTGGCCAGGGCAGCGCCCAGGTTGGCCGTCACAGTGGTCTTACCTACACCACCCTTCCCGGACGCGATGGATATCAGTCTTCCCATGAGGACCCCCAGAGGTAACGTTCTATCTCCCTTCCTATGATCCAGAGGTCGACGATCTCGGGGATGTAGGGGGAGACGAGGAGTATGTAAAACCTTCTCCTCCTGTACAGTGCTATCCAGCTACGCCTGTCCCTGAATATGGCGTACTTGCCGTCCAGCTCCTCCAGGGATGGGTGGAGATAGGAGAAGACCCGGACGGCCTCCTCGGAGGGGAGGGTGGAGGAGACGAGGACGCCCTTTGGGTCAAAAAGGGCTATTCCCTTCAAGGAGTGCTTCGCCTTGACGTAGCGGAGCACGTCCTCGGTCCTTCCCCCGGTGGGGGGAGCGACCTGCCTCGGCTTCACCACCCTCTTGAGTATGCCCAGCTCCCGGACGAGCTCCTTCACGCCCCGGACGAAGTAGCGGAGTATCCCCATAGCATCACCCTATGTCCTCCTTCCTGCCGAAGGCAAGGCCTATGGAGAGGAGCCGCTTCAGGTGCTCCAGCTCCTCGGCAGGCCGCAGCCTTATGATGTTCAGCACGTGCTTCTTGTCATAGGCCTTGGGTATCCTGGACTGTAGTTGTGAAAGGGGGAAGGGTTTATCTAATTTGGCCTGCTCGTTGAAGGTGGCGGTGAGCCGGAGTTTTGGAGGGGTGAACTCCACCGCGTCGACGTTGGCCCCCTTGGAAGAGAAGACGTTGAGGGCCGGGGGGAGGGCGGCGTTCCCCCACTCCTCGTGGACGTACTTCAGGTGAACGTAGTAGGCGTGGGTGACGCTTCCGTTGTCGACGAGGAAGATGCCTTCCTCCACGCCGTCGTAGCCAAGGGCGGTCACCGCGATGTAGCCGTTGAAGGAAGGGGGGATTCGTGAGAGGATGGCAGAAACGTCCCCATTTTTAACGGGTTCATTCCTTATGAGGGGTGTTCCGGAGGGAAGCTTCATCCCTCTTATATGGGTGCGACGAAATAAAAGGGGTGGTCGTATGGCAGAGCTGGAGGTCAAGTTCGAGAAGGCTGGAAGGGTGAAGAAGGGGCAGTGGATACTCATTGATGGGGCAGTCTGTAGGGTAACAGACGTACAGATATCTTCTCCCGGGAAACACGGCTCGGCAAAGGTGAGGATAACGGCCATAGGGGTTTTTGATGGTCAGAAGAGGCAGCTCCTCCGCCCCTCGGACGCCGACGTGGAAGTACCCGTGATGCACAGGAAGAGGGGACAGGTTCTTGCCGTTATGGGGGATGTGGTACAGATCATGGACCTGAACGACTACAACACCTTCGAGGTTCCCGTATCGACCATCGACGAGGAGCTCCGGGACAAGCTCCAGCCCGGGGCAGAGGTCGAGTACATGGAGGCCGGCGAGTACAGGAAGATCACCAGGGTGAAAACCGAGTGAGCCGGGTACTCTACGAGCTACACGCCTCCATTAAACCCAAAAAACGTCATAGAGTAACCAATCACCACATAGACTCCGCAAACGAACTGTTCACCGCACTATACGATTTTGGAAGGGGTAAGACTGACGTATTTGGCTTCAACAAAGCGGTACTGAGGAAGTCCGTAGACGTGCTCAATGATATCCTGAAAAATAAAGAAAAGTACCTGAAAGATCTTGGTAGAGAGGACCTGCTTTCCTCTACCCTCGCCTTCTTCCACTTAGGCCTACACCCATTCCTGGCCCTATCCGAAGAACTGAGAGATTTGGAGAATGTACCCGTAAGTACCAGCAAAGAACAGGAGAAGACGGACATAATGAACGCATTCGTCCGGGAAGTCGTCGACAGCGTTCTGGAGTATGGAGATATCCGTGAGCTGAAGACGCCGTTGATACGTCCCTCTGAGGATCTGATGGCCCTCGCCAACGAGGTTGATAGGAGGTTGGGGTTCCTGGATGAGGAACATAGACGGTTGCTCAAGGAGCTATTGATCAAGTTCAACGAACTCTACAAGCTTCTCTATCACCCACACCTTGACCAGAAGCTCACCCTATACCTCAAGAACGCCAAAGTACTTTCCCACGACCTTATCGTCACAGAAAAACTCATATCTTGGCTTTCCAAAAGGGGCGTACCTGTACCTCCAGGGATCAAGGGGGATGTTGCGAGGATCGCCCAAAACGCCTCCCAGCTCTCTGAAGAACTTGAAAGGGAAGCAAAGAAGAGGGACGATCCTAAACTTCTTCGAGCTTCTACGGCTTTTAAGAGACGAGTTCAAAACACGTTACCCAGGGTTATAAAGTTCTTGGCATCACACTAACATCTTTAAACGTTCCTCACCTCCCAATGGATGGGCGGGATGTGGAGACCCCGAACCGCCTGGAGGTGTGATAGATGGGGATGTATCAATACGTGAGGAGCGTCCTTCAGAAGGAGTATTCCCACGACCGGGACGAGTTCTATGACTACAGGGCAAGGCTAAAGGAAAAGCTGATGGAGTGGAGGCGCCAGCCCGCCGTCGTAAGGATAGAGAGGCCCTCTAACATAACGAGAGCGAGGGAGCTGGGCTACAAGGCAAAGCAGGGCATCGTCGTCGTCCGGGTCAGGGTAAGGAAGGGCTCCGGAAGGCACATAAGGCCTAACAAGGGAAGAAGGCCTAAGCGGATGGGTGTGAACAAGCTCACCCGCAGGATATCCATCCAGAGGATTGCCGAGATCAGGGCAAACAGGAAGTACAGGAACCTAGAGGTGCTCAACTCCTATTACGTTGGAGAAGACGGCCGCCACTACTACTACGAGGTCATCCTCGTAGACCCCCACCACCCGGCCATCAGGAGCGACCCGGACCTGAAATGGATCACAGAACCACAGCACAGGGGAAGGGCCTTCAGGGGGAAGACGTCGGCAGGAAGGAAGGGCAGGGGCCTGCGATGGAAGGGCAAGGGTGTTGAAAAGGCCAGGCCGTCCCTGAAAGCCAACCAGAGGAAGCTAAAATGATGCACGGGGTCTTCATACGGGCCTTCGTCAGGTCGACGGAAGACCCTGAGAAGGTACTCCAGGCAGTAAAGACAGTAAACCCCTTCCTCGATGAAAAGAAGCTGGTCGTCCGGGAGCACAGGGGCGTCTACGGAAATACCTTCCTTTCTTTTACCTATGAGGGGAAGAGGAAGGAGGCCCTGAAGGTCTGGGAGCACATCTGGAAGAACCTGGACGAGGAGGACAGGGAGTTCCTGAAGAGGCACGTCGAGGAGTTCCTGGACGAGTGGGGGAACCTTCACCTCCGCTTTAAAAAACAGGAAGCCTACGAGGGGAGGCTAACTTTAGGCACTTCGGGGGTAATTAAGGTAGTGTTCAAGCTGGAGGCCTACCCGGCCAAACCAGAAAAGTTCAGGGAAGTGGCAAGGAAGCTGGTGGAAGGATGAGGCACTTTGACTACGTGAGGAGGGTCTCCCCCGGGATGGAGGAAGTGGCGGAGAGGTGGGGGATAGCACTACTCTCCAACGTTAAGGGGGTGTACGAGGCTTCCTCACTGAAGGAGGCCAAAGCACTTCTCCCCAGGGCAAAGGCGATCTTCACCCTGGAGGTAGACGCGGCCCTGGCGTCCCTCGCGTCCCAGAAGGGAGTCCACCTGGGTCTCTTCGTGGCAGATATAAACGAGAAGAACCTGGGAAAGGCCGTGAAGTGGGTGAGGATCGTCCAGGGGTCGAGGGTGCCCATACTCCTTGCCTCGGGAGCGAGGAAGGTGGAGGAAATGGTCCACCCCCTCGATATGGCGGCCGTCGGGAGGGCATTGGGGCTGAGGCTCGAAAACTCCTACGCGGCGGTGTCGAAGAGGTGGAGGGAGATCCTTGAAGGTCCTTAGGCCTACCCTCCGGGAGAAGCGGCGCTGGATCCTCGTTATCTTCGAGGGAGAGAGACCGGAGAACCCCGGTAAGTTCGTGGTCTCGGCGATCCGTAGGTACCTGGGGGTCCTGGGGATGGCCCTGGCACACCCAAGGGTGGAAGAGAAGGACGGGAAGGTACTCATCTCCGTTAACAGGGAATACGTGGACGCCGTTAGGGCGGCTATCGTATTGGGTAGGGGGGAGTTCCTCCTGAGGACGGTGGTGGCAGGGACGGTGGAGGGTCTACGGCGGAAAGGCTTTTTATAACCCCTGGGTGATAAATACTTACATGGACTGGATAAAGACGGTACACTGGATCGCCCTTTTCCTGGCCTTTCTCGGGCCGTTGCTCGGGCCAGGGGCAGCAAACTGGGTGCTGAACCTAATGTTTATCCTCGGTATAATAGTGGCCATCGCCACCTACAACAGTGGCGTCAGTGAGAGCGGGATCACCCTTCTGCTGGTGGCCGCCATAGCACTCCTGGTACTACCTGCCACCATGGGTTACAGGACGCTCGTGGACTACCTCTACCAGGTGGTCCTCTTCTCTGCCTGGTACGTGATGCCCATTGCCCTGGCCCAGGGATGGAAGGCTTTGGTTGGTTGATTGTCGAAGGCCAACGTAGACATTTTAATATTTCTTTTTCCAACCTACCAACATGGCAGGCGAGATAAACAAGTACCTGTTCTGGCTCGGCGTACTGATAGCAATAGTGATGGGCCTGACACCCTTCGTACAGGGAATCGCAGCGTACTACAGCTGGCTAGCACTAATCCAGGTGATTATCGGTATTATCATCGGTTACTACAACATCTCCTCCAAGGAGACCAGCAGCTTTTACCTGGGTAGCGTCGCGTTCCTCGTGGCGTTCCCATCGTTCGCCACTGCCACGGGCTCTCTAATGACACTCAACGGTCTCTGGGCTTCCATTAACAACTTCCTGGCAGGCATGGCGACAATGATAGCTCCAGCAGTGGTGATAGTGGCCCTCAAGAACCTGCCCGAGATCATGAAGGACTGAAAGCTTTCTTTTTCTCCTTATTTTATTTTCCTAGAAACTACCACGAAAGCCGTGTGGAGTATGCCAGAGGAGAGGGGCCGAGTCCTTCCGCCGAGCTTCCATTCCCGATAAATTACCTCGTGGACGGAGGGCTGGGTGTAGCCCTCCCCCAGGGAGGACTCTACTTGCTTTACCTGCTCCACCGTGGGGAGGTAGGAGACTAGGAAGCCCCCGGGCCGCAAGTGTTCAGACACCACGTCGAGCACGCTCCAGGGCTCGGGGATGTCCAGGAAGGCCAGGTCGAAGGTCCCTTCTGGAGGCTCCTCCCGGGGGTCAGAGGGAACCACCTTCACGTTGGTGGCACCGAGCCTTTCCAGGTTCTCCAGCAACACCTTCAGGTGCCGGGGGTTTCTCTCGTAGGTCACCACCTTCCCTTCCTTTCCAACGAGGTACCACCAGAAGAGGGTGGAAAAACCGGAGCCCCCTCCTACCTCCAGCACCTTCCAGCCGGGCCCCACACCGGTGAGAGCAACGATGAGACCCAGGTCCTTCCAGTGGGCGATCTGAGGGCCCCTCCTTATCCTCAACCAAAGGTCCACAAAGGAGGGCCTCGTGACGAGGAAGGGCTCACCGGTGGAGGATACGGTGGGCCCCTCCTTCAGCTCCACAACACCGAACTCGGTGTTGAAGGTAGCCCGGTCAGGAGCCAGGTAGGTCTTTCCACTCCGGTGGATGAGCAACCACACAAAAGGATTTTGGAAAGAGGTGTTTTTAGATGTGCACAGTCCTCCACGAGCTCGTTTACGAGGCGGTTAAACAGGTGCCGAAGGGGAAGGTGACCACCTACGGGGCCATAGCGAGGGCCCTTGGGGACCCCATAGCGGCCCGAACGGTCGCCCGAATACTGTCAGAAAACAAGGACCCGGAGGAGGTTCCCTGTTATCGTGTGGTGATGTCGGATGGATCGCTGGGAGGATATGCCTTCGGAGGAACGAAGGAAAAGGAGCGGAGGTTGAGGGAAGACGGCGTAGAGGTTGTGAACGGGAAGGTGAACCTCGAGAGGTATCTCTTCACGGACTTCGATATCTACCCTATCCTCAGGAAGATGGCAGAGGCCCAGAAAAGGATTGCGGAGATGAACGAGCCCGTGGAGGTAGAGGTGGACTGCGTGGTGGGTCTGGACGTGGCCTACAAGGGTTGTACGGGTGTGGGGGCGGCGGTGGCCATGGATAGGGATGGAGAGATCATAGGCGTCTCCACGTGGAAAGGAAGGGTGACCTTTCCCTACGTGCCTACGTACCTCGCCTTCCGGGAGGCTCCCTTCATGGTGAAGAGTGGGGAAAGGTGGAGGGACTGTCTCTTCTTCATCGATGGTCAGGGGACGGCCCACCCGAGAAAGGCCGGAGAGGCAGTCCACGTGGGAGCGGTATTAAGGGTTCCCTCCGTAGGGATAGCCAAGTCGCCGCTCCTCAGGGGGCAGAAGCCCACCGGAAAGGCATATATCTCCCCGGGCTGGGGGTATCCTCCCCTGGAACTGGTAAGGGAGTTCTGGTTCAGAGGAAAGAAACAACCGGAGGCACTGGAGGAAGCCCACAGGGTAGCGACGAGAGAAGTAAGGTCTCTGACGTGAAACCACGAAAGGGTTTTATAGGATTGTGGGTCTACTAATATGTTCGAATTATGACGGAAGGGAGTTGGTTGGCGTGAAGAGCGTCGTTGAGAAGGCGGTGAAGAGGGCCCGGAAGGAGATGAAGAAGGAAACCCGTATAAGCGATGACGAAGAGCTTGAGAAGTTCTTGAAGGAAGCCCTTCCGACCATCAAGGTCGTCGGGACGGGTGGAGCTGGTTGTAATACCATAAACAGACTTCACGAAATGGGTATATACGGCGCTGAACTCGTGGCGGTCAACACAGATGCTCAACAGCTCCTCCACACGAGGGCCGACCGGAAGGTCCTCATAGGGAAGAAGACCACCAGGGGATTGGGGGCTGGGTCGAACCCTGACCTCGGTGAGCAGGCAGCAAGGGAAGACATGGAGGAGCTCAGGAAGGTCCTGGAGGGGGCCGACCTGGTCTTCATAACGGCAGGTCTCGGTGGAGGAACCGGAAGTGGCTCTGCCCCCGTCATCGCAGAGATCGCCAAGGAGCTGGGGGCACTCACCGTGGCAGTCGTCACCCTTCCCTTCACGGCAGAGGGAAGGATAAGGCTTGAGAACGCCGTTAAGTCCCTTTCCAAGCTCATAAAGGAAACCGACACCATTATCATCATCCCCAACGACAAGCTCCTGGAGGTAGCACCAGACCTCCCCATGAACGCCGCCTTCAAGGTGGCCGACGAGATACTGGCCAACGCCATCAAGGGGATCACAGAGATGATCACCAAGCCGGGGCTCGTCAACCTGGACTTCGCTGACCTCAGGACGGTGATGGAGAGGGGTGGGCCGGCGGTCATCGGCATCGGCGAGTCCTCTCTCGAGGGATCCCCCGAGGAAAGGGCCCTGGAGGCCGTGGAGAACGCCATCACCTCTCCCCTCCTCGACGTGGACATATCTGAGGCTGACAGGGCCATCGTCAACGTGGTGGGCGGCGTCGACATGACCCTCAAGGAGGCAGAGATGATAGCAGAGGCCGTCTCTTCCAAGATCAGCCCCAACGCCCACCTCATCTGGGGTGCCATGATCGACGAGAACTATCCGAAGAACCAGATCTCCGTACTGGTGATCATCGTAGGGGGTAAGATCCCCTACCTGGAAGAACTCAGGGACATCGCCCAGAACAGACTGAGCCTGGACATTGACTTCGTGGAGTGAGGGGAAATGATAGGGAAGTTCGTTTCCTTCTGGGGGAACGCGGTCCGTATACTTAAGCTTGCCAGGAAGCCCACTTGGGATGAGTTCAAGAGAATGGTAAAGATAACGGGCGTGGGCTTCCTGGCACTGGGTATTATAGGCTATATTTTCCAGCTAATTGAGTACCTGCTCACGTTTGCGAGGTGATGACATGGGGAAAATATGGGGCGTAAGGACTACTGCAGGACAGGAGTCTTTCGTGGCTGAGCTCATAGCTGAGAAGGGGAAGAATGTGGAAGGTGGTTCCATCTACGCCGTCATTGTCCCTCCCTCCCAGAAGGGGGTCATCAAGGGCTATATACTCGTGGAGGCATCCGACGAACTAACCCTGAGGAAGATCGTCAGGGGGACACCCCACGCCAAGGGGGTAGTCCCGGGGGCCACCTCCGTGAAGGAGATAGAGGGGCTCCTCAAGCAGGCACCCCTGATGAAGGAGTTCAAGGTAGGACAGATCGTGAAGATCACGGGAGGGCCCTTCAAGGGAATGAGGGCCAAGGTTTTAAGGGTTGACCCACAAAAGGAAGAGGTGACGGTGGAGCTGCTGGAGGCTGCCATAAAGATCCCCGTTACCATAGAGGCCTCCAACGTAATCATAGAAGAGGTCGGTGGTGAAGAGGCATGATGGAGATAAAGTTGCTCATCCCTGGCGGGAAGGCGACCCCCGGTCCACCCATTGGGCCCACCCTTTCTCCCCTGGGGCTCCCTGTAGGGAAGGTGGTCGCCGACATCAACAAGGCCACCGCCAAGTACGCCGGCATGAAAGTTCCCGTCATCCTGCGGGTAGATCCGGCCACCAAGGAGTACGAGATAGAGGTGGGGACGCCCCCAGTATCAGCTCTCATTAAGAAAGAGCTGAAGTTGGAGAAGGCAGCCCATTCACCGGGCCAGGAGTGGGTCGGGGACATACCCCTTCAGAAGATCATCGAGATAGCCAAGACGAAGCTCCCGGAGATGAACACCGACAGCCTTACCTCGGCGGTCCTGCAGGTGCTCGGTACCTGCGTGTCCATGGGAGTGAAGGTGGATGGAAAGGACCCGAGGGAAGTACAGAGGGCCATAAAGGCGGGGGAGATAAAAATCGAGTGAGGGTTAAAAAGGTTTGGGGTCTCAAGCCTCTTGACCCCGCTGGCACCGCCGTTGGCGGGAGGGGAAAAAGATGAGGTTCACGAAGGAGCTCTTTACCAAGGCCATAGCCGAGGCCAAGTCAAAGGCCAAGAAGAGAAACTTCTTGGAGAGTGTTGACATCACCGTTAACTTCCGTAACATCGATTTCAAGAAGCCCGAGAATAGGATAGAGCTGAGGGTCGTCCTCCCAAAGGGGAGAGGCAAGCCAGTCAAGATAGCGGCCCTCGTGGATAAGGCCCTGGCAACGGAGCTCAAGAAGGAGGAAGTCGTGGACAGGGTCATAACCAAGGACGAGCTACAGGGCCTTGACAAAAAGGCCGTGAAGAAGCTCGCCAAAGAATACGACTTTTTCATAGCGGAGCCCTCCGTGATGCCCATCGTCGGTAAGGTGATGGGTCCTGTTCTCGGTCCGAGAAAGAAGATGCCCCAGGTTGTCCCACCCAATATGAGGGCCATAAAGGCCACGGTAGAAAACCTGAGGAAAACCGTTGTTCTTACCAATAAGAAGGGAAAGCCCCTTCCCACCGTCCACGCTCCCATAGGGGTCGTCACCATGAGTGACGAGGATTTGGCGGAGAACGCCATGGCCATCATGAGGGCCCTCCTGAACAAGGTGAACGAGCAGAACATCCGGTCTGTGTACGTAAAAACCACCATGGGCCCTGCTGTGAGGGTGGTGTGAAATGAGGCGGGCCATAATTGAAAAACAGAAAAAGGTCGAGGAACTGAGGAACCTCATCAGGCAAAACAAGACCATAATGATCGCCACCATGGAAGGGGTACCCGCTTCTATGATGCAGAAGATCAGGAAGAGCCTGAGGGGGAGGGCCATCATTAAGGTATACAAGAACGTGGTGATAGAGAGGGCCCTGAAAGGAGAAGGGATAGAGGACCTCATCCCTTACGTGGAAGGGCACCCGACCACCGTCATACTGTCCAATGAAGATCCCGTGAAGCTCTACAGGGAAATCACGTCGGTGGAGGAATACGCTCCACTTAGGCCCGGCAAACCATCCCCCACGGACGTCGTCCTGAAGCCTGGTCCCGTCCCAGTACCAATAACTGCTCTCTCTGAGATAAAGGCAGCTGGAATACCCGTGAAGTCGGTAAAGGGGGCCGTGCAGCTGGACGAGGAGTTCGTGGCCGTACGAGCCGGTGAAGTGGCAGATGAGAAAATAGCAAAGGCCCTGGAACTAATGGGCGTGAAGCCTGTGAGGATCTATCTCCGGGTCCTGGCAGCCATCTCAGACGGTCTCCTGTTCACTGAAGAGGTCCTCGGTATAACCAAGGAGGACGTGGAAGGCTGGCTCAGGGAAGCCGCCACTTACTCCTTCAACTTGGCCTACAACACCCGCTACCCAACACCACAGACGCTCCCCTATTTCCTGGCCGAGGCCCGCCAGAAAGCTCTCAACCTGGCCATCAATGCTGGTATAGTGAACGAAGAGACCATTGGAGGTATACTCGCCAGAGCCCAGGCAGCAGCTATGGCGCTTGCTTCCAGACTACCGCCGGAGGCCCTTGATGAGAAGACCAGAAACCTGCTGGGAAGTATGGCGACAGCGACAGAGACCAAGGATGAGGGGAATGAGAAAGAAGAAGAAAAGGAAGAAGAGGAAGGAGGGGAAGAGGAGGCCGCAGCTGGCCTGGCTTCCCTATTTGGATGATCAATGGAGGTGGAGAAGATGGAGTACGTGTATGCTGCCCTCCTCCTTCACGAGGCCGGGCAGGAGATAAACGAGGAGAACATGAAGAAGGTACTGGAGGCTGCAGGGGTCACCCCTGATGAGGCAAGGATAAAGGTACTCGTGGAGGCGCTCAAGGAAGTGGACATCGAAGAAGCGGTGAAGACTGCGGCGGTGCCTGTGGCTGCAGCTCCAGCAGCGGCAGCTACAACGGAGGCAGCTCCTGCCGAGGAGAAGAAGGAGGAGGAAAAGGAAGAGAAGAAGGAAGAGGAGGCCACCGCAGGACTGGCTTCCCTCTTCGGTTGAGCCCTTCCTTTTTATTATTTTAATTCCTTATTTGGGGCGTGAAGAAGAGGTACAGGCACGTCATACCCTACGAGTTGACGGGTATGTCGACCCTCTTTGTAGACTATCTCTCCCGCTGGGGGGAGGAGATAGAGGCCATGTCGCTCCTCCTGGCCACCCTTATAATAACGCTCATAATGGACCTGGAGGGGCTCCTGGACAGGTCTTACGTGGCCATCCTCGTGGGGTTCATCGTGGCAGCAGAGTTCATTTATATCATCTTCGTTGCATTGAGAAGGAGGGTGCTGGAGTATGAGCTCTGGAAGGCCGTTTACGATTTACAGGAGCAGTATCCTCCTGATAGGGCTCCTGATCGTTCTTCAGGTGGCAGTAGCGGCCACCGCTGATATGTACATCTTTGCGGTATCCTCCGAGGGCAAGGGGATACCGGCCCGACTCACCGTTGAAGTTACCCCCGGTCATGGGAATATTTCCCTCACCCTCAACTCTATTGTCGGTGAAGACACCCAGCGGTCCATAAACAACGCCATACACGCGGCCGTGGAAGAGGCGGAGGCCAACTTCTACCAATATGATTACAAGGTAACCATAAACAGCGGGGCGGAGTACGTGAGCGGCCCCTCAGCAGGCCTACCAATTGCCCTCGCCACCTACGCCGCCCTGAAGGGAATGGACGTGCCGGACTACATCTCCGCCACGGGGACGATAGACGAAGACGGTAGCGTGGGCCCCGTGGGAGGAATTTACGAGAAGGCGAAGGCAGCGGCGGAGGTGGGGGTGAAAGTCTTCCTCATACCCAAGGGAGAGAGGTACGTGGAGGTCCCCCAGGAAGAGGAGATAGAGCCGGGCATCGTGGTTCCCTCCACCGGGAAAGTGGACATCGTCGCCCTCGCTAAGAAAAAGTGGAACATGGATGTCTACGAGGTTTTCACCCTCCACCAGGCCATACAGATTGTCTTCGAGGGGAAGGCCCCCGAGGTGAACGTTCCCACGGAAGAGGAGACGCCCCCTGAGGTTAACTTCGTTCCGCCCGCCGTGGGCGTGGCCTACTCCGAGGACTTCAAGTCCCTCGTGGACGAGTTCATCGACATGCTGGCCAACGAACTGGAAAAGAACTGCGCCAACGAGCCCCCCTACTACAACGAGATAAGGACATCAGCCGAGTCCTATCTGAGGAGGGCAAAGCTGGTAGAGTCCAGGGGGTACTACTACACCGCCGGGAACTACGCCTTCCTCGGGCTGGTAAACATGTCCACCCTCAACGAGGTCTGCGAGCACCCCTCCATAGTGGATCCAAACTCACTTGCCTTCCAGGACTACCTGGAGACCCTCCGGGAGAAGCTCAACAGTGCCATAACCCGGGCCGAGAAGTTCGATCTCACCACCTCCAACTACGAGTGGGTGGGTGGTGCAAGGGAGCGGCTCATACGGGCCGAGGCAACGCTCAACGGCCTCCCCGCCTCATCTTCTGTAGCTCTAATAAGGCAGCTCAAGAGCGCCGAGTACTGGATATATACAGCCCAGAGGATGCTTGATATAGCTGAGGAGAAGAACGACGGCGTCCCACTGACAAACGTGGAGGACGCGGCAAAGAATGAGATCATGTTGGTTGAGGACCTCATCTACTCCTCCCAGAGGGAGCCAGGTTCTGCCGGGGAAAGACTCTACTGGGCCAAGGAGGCCTACAATAGGGGCTGGTACTACGCGGCCTTCGCGGAGGCTGCCCTGGCCAAGGGTATATTTATAGGTGAGTATACGAGGGGAGATAGTCTGAAGGAACAAGTTGAGAGGTACCTACAGGAGACCGAGCACTACAGGGGTATGTGGGCGGAGCTGTACAGGACTCACGGCCTCTACTACTACGAGGCAGCAAAGGCCTACGAGGAAGAGGGCCTGGACACTAAGGCCAACGACATGCTAAGAACAGCCCTCCAGATGCTCATAGCCTCGGAGGACTTCAGTCGCTTCACAGAGGGAGTCCCGTCAGTCACAACGAGAACCACGGTTCAGAAAGTAGTCCCAAACGAGAAGAAGGCGATGGCCGCGGCTGTAGGTACCTTCTTCCTTGTCCTTGCTATTCTCCTTATCCTATACGCCTTCAAATTCTCCCGGAAGTCCATACACAGGTACCTACACAGGTTACCACCCGAGAAGAAGAAGGAGGCCGAGGAATTGCTGGAGAAGATCTATGCCCTGTCAGAGGCGAAGAGGAACCTCGAAAAGGTCTACAAGAAAAGGAAGGACGAGGAAGTGAAGAAGGAGATAGAAAAGATCGAGAAGAAGATCAAGAAGCTCGAGGAGAAGCTTGCGAAGCTCCTGGAATCCGCACCTCAACAACAGAGCTCCCGTCCTTCCCAAGGTAAACCCCAATCAACTGGTCGGCCTCCTTCACGACGACGTCGCGGTGCGAGACGACGATGAACTGGGCGTTCCGAGAGAGCCGCTTTATGTACTTGGCCATCCGCTCGGCGTTGACCTTGTCCAGCATGAGGTCTGGCTCGTCGAGGACGTAGAAGGGGGCGGGCTTATAGAGGGCCGTGGCGAAGATGAAGGCAAGGGCTACCAGGGCCTTTTCTCCGCCGGATAGGGCGTCGATGTTGGCCAGGCTCTTGCCAGGGGGCGTGGCCTCTATGAGGAGACCCGCGCTGAAGATGTCCTTCTCGTCCGTCAGTCTCAGCCGGGCCTTTCCACCTACCAGGTCCCTGTAGACCTCCTCGAACTTACGGGCTATGGCGTTGAAGGTCTCCAGGAACACCTCCCGCTTCTTCTTTTCTATCTCAGAAATGAGGTTCAGTATGGCCTTTCGCTCTTCCTCCAGTCTTTCTACCCGTTCCTTCACTTCCCCTACCTTCTTTTTCATCTCCTCATACTCCTCGATGGCCTTCAGGTTAACGGGCTCGAGGGATCTCATCTCCTCCAGGTAGTCCCTCAGTTTTCTCTCTGGGTCGGGGGGTAGCTCCTTCAGGGGTTCCCCTTCTATCTCATTGAACTCCCTCTCCAGGTCAAGGAGACGAGCCTTCAACATCCCCCTCTCGTTGGAGAGGACGGCAACCTCCTTTTCGATCTCATTGAGCTCGGAGTTTACGCGGCCGATCTCCCTGGAGACCTCTTTTATCTCATCGTCCAATGCAGCCTTCTCCTGGAGGAGGTTGCTGAGGGCCTCCTTGAGTCTCTTCATCTCCTCTTCCATCTCCCTTATCCTCTCACTTATCTCCTCCCTCCGGTTAAGGAGGGAAGACTCGGAGGAGGAAAGGGACTCCATCTCTTCCTTCAGGGAGGATATCCTGCCTTCCACAACAGCGATCCTCTCCTCGAGGGAAGAGAGGAGGGCGTTCTTTTCCCGGAGAAGCGATACGTACTCGTTGAGCTCCAGTACCTTGGCATCGTACTCTCTTCTCAGTCGGGAAAGCTCTTCCAAGAGCGTGGAACCAGTCCTCTTCACCTCCTTAAGGAGGTTAGCCCGCTTCATTTCCAGGTCGCTGATCTGGTTGGCTATCTGGGTCATCCTCTCCCGGATCCCTTCCATCCTCCTCTCTACCTCGGTGAGGTCACCAGAGGGGCCTTCTTCAGCCAACTCTTCCAACTTCGCCCGTATCCGTTCTGCCTCTGCCCTCTTCTTCTCCAGCTTTCTACTGACCTCGTTCAGTTCCCTTCTAAGGGACGAGAGGGCAGAGATTAGCTCCTTGAGTTCGAGTTCCTTTCTCTTCAGCTCACTCCTCTTCTTCTCCGCTTCAAATATCCGGAGAACCGATTCACCCCGGGAGGAGCCCCCGCTCATGACGCCGGACCGTTCCACCACGTCCCCGTCCAGGGTAACGGCCCGGACGTTTCTGAGCTCCTTGGCCACGTCGATGTTCTCGGTCACTACAGTATCCCCAAAGACGTACTCCATGGCCCTCTTAACGGTGTGATCGTAGCTCACGAGGTCCAGGGCCCTACCGATGATTCCCCTCCCGGAGGGAACCTCCACCACGTGGGGTCTGACCCGGTCCAGGGGTATGAAGGTGGCGCGGCCCAGGTTATGGCGCTTGAGATATTTTATGGCCTCGGCGGCGTCGCCGGCCGTTTCCACAACAATGTAGAAGAGTCTTCTACCGGCAGCTGCCTCCAAGGCCCGTCGGTACTTCTTGTCGTAGGATATGAGGGAGGCCACCATCCCCTTGATCCCACGGAGCTCCCCCTTCCTCTGGGCCTCTAAAAGGGCGTCCACCACTTCCAGGGAGGCCCCTATTGAACGGAGGGCCATGGCAGCCCCCCTCAGGGCCCCCACCTCTTCCCGGAGCTCCTTTACCTCTTCCTGGAGTAGCAGGTACTCCTGGTTCAGGCGCTTCTCCTTCTCGAGGAGGGACGAACGCTCCCTTTCAAGCACCTCTAACTCTTTCTCTATGGATTTCAGCTCCTCCTTTAATTTCTCGGCCTCTCTCTTCCTCTTCTCCATCTTCTCCTGAAGCTTCCTCTGCTCCTCCAGCTTGGCATTGTACTCCCCGACGACCTTTCCGTACTCTTCCCTGAGGGAAGCGTACTCCTCTTTTAGGGCAGATATCTGGGACTCCACCTCGTCCAGCTTTCTCTGGAGGGCCGCGGCCTCTTCCTGCTCGCTTCTCACCGCTTCCTCCACAGCATTAATGCGCTTCCGCAACGCGTTTACCTCCGCGTCCTTGGCGCTCTTTCTCTCCTTCACACTGGTAATTTCTTGAAGTAGTACTTCCCTCTCCTTTCGTAGCTTCTCCATCTCCTCCTCCAGCTTCGTGATCTCGGCCCGTATCTCTTCTCTCTTCAGCCTCACGTGCTTTACCTCATTCTCTATCCTCTCGAGCTCCCGGAGGAGAGCGTTGTACTCCCCCTCGCCTGATTCTCCGTAGGCCTTGCTGATCTCCTCCGTCAGGGCCTTCCCTCTCTCCTCCAGCTCCCTGAGCTTCTCTTCAAGAGAGGCCTGCCTCTTCCTGAGCTCCTCCGTCCGCCCTTCCCTCTCGGAGAGGGCTTCCTCTATCTCCTCCAACCTCTTCTTCGTCTTCTCGATCTCCTTCAGGAGTATGCCCTTCCGGAGGGAAGAAGCCAGATCCTTCAGCTCCAGATAACGCAGTGCGTCTTCTCTCTCCTTTTCGAGGGTCTTCAGTCTCTCCTCCCTCTCACCAAGGACTATGCTCACCTCCTTTATCCGCTCGGAGACCGCGTCCAGCTTCTTCAGGGCCTCCTCCTTCTTCTCCTCGTACTCGGAGATCCCAGCGATCTCATCGATTAGGGCTCTCCTCTCCAGGGGCGTCATCTTTATGAGGCGGGTTATCTCCCCCTGGAGGACGAAGTTATAGCCCCTCTGGGAAATGCCCAAGGAAGAGAGGAGGGAGATTATCTCGTGGCGGGTAGTTCGCTTGCCGTTGAGCCGGTAGACGGAGGAGCCCTTCTTGTTTATGCTCCTCGTGATGGTATAGGTCTTTCCGTCGGCTTCGATGTCCAGGGAAACGAGGGCCTCCCCGTCCTTTGCCCGGACGTTTACCAGGTCCCTAAGCCTGGAAGCCCGGACGAGTTTGAGCCTCCCTTCACCCAGAACGAAGACAAGGGCGTCGATGATATTGGACTTGCCACTACCATTGGGGCCCATGATGACGGTGAAGCCGGGGGCGAAGGGGATGACCGCGTTCCTGAAGGACTTGAAGTTCTTGAGCGTCAGCCGTTTGAGGAGCACCACGAAGGAAAAAGGAAGGGAGGTTTAATAAGGTTAGGAGAGGACAAAACGTGGGAAGCCTTAAAACCCTTGTCCTCCCTATCCATCTTAGCCGATGAACCGGAGGTGAAGATGATGGGGAAGTCCTACGTTAGGTTTGAGGTTCCGAAGGAGCTGGCTGAAAAGGTATTAGAAGCCGTGAGGATAGCCCGGGAGACCGGAAAGGTAAGGGTGGGCACCAACGAGACCACCAAGATGGTTGAGAGGGGTCAGGCAAAGCTCGTGATCATCGCCGAGGACGTGGACCCCGAGGAGATCGTGATGCACCTGCCCATCCTCTGCGAGGAGAAGGGCATTCCGTACGTTTACGTCCCCTCCAAGAAGGAGCTGGGTGAGGCGGCAGGGATCCAGGTGTCCGCCGCATCCGCAGCCATCGTGAACCCTGGAAAGGCCGAGAAGATGGTGAAGGAAATCATAGAAGCGGTTGAAGCCCTCAAGAAGGGGTGAGTGAATGGAGGAAGGAACCCCCGCTGAAGTGGTGGAGATCATAGGGAGAACCGGCGTAAGGGGAGAGGTAACCCAGGTGATGGTGAAGCTCCTGGAGGGTCCAGAGAAGGGCAGGGTAAAGAGGAGGAACGTCTACGGACCGGTGAAGGTGGGGGACATCGTGATACTCCTGTCCACCAAGCACGAGGCCAAGGAGATCAAGGCGAGGTGAAGGGAATGGTGAAGTGCTCCTTCTGCGGAAGTGAGATAGAGAAGGGGACGGGCATCATGTACGTGAAGAACGACGGCACCGTCCTCTGGTTCTGTTCCCACAAGTGTCTTAGAAACTGGCAGATGGGGAGGAGTCCCCGGAGGGTAAACTGGGTAAGGAAGAAGCTCAAGGTGAAAGCATGAGGAAGGAGGTCATCCAGCGGACCCTTGTCTTCGTGAAGCCCGACGGGGTGAAGAGGGGGCTCGTTGGAGAGATCATCCACCGCTTCGAGAGGGCTGGGCTGAAGATCGTGGGCATGAAGATGATGTGGTTGCCCAAGGAGTTCGCAGCGGAGCACTACAGGGACACCCCCGAGTTCAGGGAGAAGATAAAGAAGAAGATCAAGGAGAGCTACGAGATGTATGGATTAACGCCTCCGGAGGACCTGGACGAGGCGGCCTCCAAGCTCATAGACGATTTACGCTCCTACGTGACCAGCGGTCCCATTGTGGCCATGGTTTTGGAAGGACCCAGGGCCATCTATATCGTGAGGAAGCTGGTGGGAGCAACGTCTCCCGAGGAGGCAGCGCCGGGCACCATCCGGGGCGACTTCTCCATCGACAACTACCCCTTCGCCAACATAGAGCTGAGGTCCATCCGGAACGTCATCCACGCCAGCGACGCCGAGAACGCCGAGCGGGAGATCAAGCTCTTCTTCAAGGAAGAGGAGCTCTTCGACTACAGGAGGGCCGACGAGCACATCATGTTTGAGCCCTTATAAACCCTTCTTTCCCCTTCTTTCTTCGTGCTGAGGCAGCCCATCGTAACCGTTCTGGGGCACGTGGACCACGGGAAGACGACGATACTGGACAGAATCAGGAGGACCAGCGTCCAGGCGAAGGAAGCCGGAGGGATCACCCAGCACATCGGTGCATCGGAGGTCCCCATCGACGTGATAAAGAAGATAGCCAAGCCTATCCTCGAAAGACTTCCGGTGAAGTTCCGGATCCCCGGACTTCTCTTCATCGACACCCCTGGGCACGAGGCCTTTACCAACCTCCGGAAGCGGGGAGGGAGCATAGCGGATTTGGCGGTTCTCGTGGTGGACATCACCCAGGGGTTCCAGCCCCAGACCTACGAGGCCATTGAGATCCTCAAGACCTTCAGGGTACCCTTCATCGTTGCTGCCAACAAAGTGGACCTACTTCCAGGCTGGAAGAGCAAGGAAGACCGGCCCATAACCCTCGCTCTAAAGGATCAGGACGAGGAGACCCTCCTTCTGCTGGACCAGAAGGTATATGAGATCGTGGGAGAGCTGGGGAGATTGGGATTCGCCTCGGAGCGGTTCGACAGGGTGACGGACTTCACCAAGGAGGTCCTCATTATCCCCGTCTCCGGGAAGACGGGGGAGGGCATTCCCGAGCTCCTTCTCTACCTCGCCGGTCTGGCCCAGAAGTTCTTGGAGAAGAGGCTTGACATAGATGTTAACAAACCCGGAAAGGGGGTCATACTGGAAATTAAGGAGGATATAGGGCTCGGGAAGACCGCCACGGTCATCCTCTACGAGGGGAGGATAAGGAGGGGAGACGAAATCTTATACATAACACGGGAGGGCGTGAAGAAGTCCAAGATAAGGGCCTTACTCCGGCCAAAGCCCCTGGACGAGATCCGGAGCCCCCGGGACAAGTTCCGGTCCGTGGAGGAAGTGGTGGCGGCAGCGGGTATAAAGGTGGCAGCCCCGGACATCGAGGAAGCCATACCAGGATCTCCCATTGTGGTGGTAGTTCCGGGGAAGGAAGAGGAGCAAGTGAAGGAGCTTCAGGCAGAGATGGGAGAGATCGAGTTCGAGGGAGAAGATATCGGCGTGATCGTCAAGGCAGACACGCTGGGGACCCTGGAGGCTCTCGTGGGGATGCTAAAGCAGAAGGACATACCAGTGAGAAAGGCAGAGATAGGAAACGTCTCAAAGCGGGACGTGGTAGAGGCCTACACGGTGAGGCAGCAGGACCGGTACCGGGGCGTCATTCTTGG
>JALUER010000080.1:0-7871 GCA_027043825.1 Microcaldota archaeon | reverse complement strand
TTCAACGTGGAGGTGGAGAAGACTGCCGAGGCGGAGGCCCTCTCAAAGGGAGTTCCCATCATCCTCGATAGCGTGATCTACCGTCTCATCGAGAAGTACGAGGAGTTCCTGGAGGAGGAGAGGGAGAGGGAAAAGAGGGAGATCCTCGAGAAGCTAATACTCCCAGGGAAGATCCAGATACTGCCCGGCTACGTTTTCAGGAGGTCTGATCCGGCAATAGTGGGGGTGAGGGTACTCCAGGGGATCATCCGCCCCAAGTACCCCCTCATGAGGGAAGATGGAAAGGTCATCGGGACCGTTCGGGGCATCCAAAGCGAGGGGAGGCCCCTGGAGGAGGCAAAGGAAGGTATGGAAGTGGCCGTAGCCATAGACGGCCCCATGGTGGGCCGCCAGATCGATGAGGGAGACATTCTCTATACCGACGTGCCCAAGGAACACGCCCGGGAACTCCTCCGGAGGAGCTACCTCATCCCAGAATCTTACATAAACCTCCTCAGGGAGATATGGGAGGTACAGAAGAAGCGGAAGACATGAGGAGGAACTCTTCCAAGGAGATCGATCCGTCTCCCCCCTCTAACGTTATGAGAAGTGGCTTCTTTCCTGTCTCCCTCGAGGCACGGGCAAGCTTCTTCCTGTGCTCTTCGTCGGGCTCCAGGGATACCTCTATAACATGGTGGCGTGTTACAAAGTCTATCTCCCTTCCATCTCCAGTTACGTAGTACTTTGGTTCTTCTCCCCGACGGAGTAGATCGAGGAACACTATATTTTCGATCTTTCTTCCCAGGTCTTCCTTGGAAGACAACTGAACCAACCCATGGTCTGGTAGGTATATCTTCCTGGGGGATATCATTCGCTGGCGGGCCGAGAGGGTGTACCTTTCTACCACGAAGAACATGAAGGCATCCCTCATATACTTCACAAAGTTTGCCACAGTCTTGACAGAGATCTCTACCCCTTCTCGTTTCAAAAGGCGGACTATGGACCTAAAAGAAACCGTGTTGGCGTAATTATCCAACAAGAAGGTGGCAATCCTTTCAAAAATCTCTTTCTCCCTTACATTATGCCGCTCCATGGCATCCCTTATCATCATCGTTCTAAATATGCTCACAAGCTTCTCCCTCGATCTAAAGAACCACACCTCGGGATATCCTCCCCAAGCCAGCCACTCCCTAAACACCCGTTTACTGATTCCTTTTTCCCGAAAAGAACGGCCACCGCTCTGAACTTCTCGGAGAGAAAAGGGTAAAAGCAACCTGGAGATGTATCGGCCCCTCAAACGGGATGGCACCTCACTCTCTCGGAGAACGTACGAGGACCCGCTCACATATATCTGAAAATCCTTGACCTCGTGAAGCCACCGAAGGTTCCAGTCCCAGTCATTCCATTCCTGGACCTCATCAAGGAAAAGATATACCTTCCCCTTAGGATAGACGGATCGGACTTCAGTAGCAAAGTCCCGTACGCTCATACTCCTGAGTTCTGGATCATCCATAAGAAGGTATATCACCTGTTTTCCCCTGTCAAGGAGCTTCTTGGCAGTTATCATAAGAAAAAAGGACTTACCCGCTCTCCTGGGCCCTACAACCGCAACTATGTCGTTCGTTCTGGGTAATTGGAGCTCCCTTTTTATGTACCGTTGGGGGAGGTTGCCTATGTAATCCTCTGTTAGCTCCAGTAGATCAACCATGTTTCTTAATAGGAAACACCTATTTTTAAATGTTGTTTCCTACCACGAAACACATACAGGCAGAAGAAAGTAAGGAGAGTGCAGCGGAAGTAGGCAATAAAACGTTTCCTCTACCCAAAGGTAACGGGAGGGATGAACATGAAGTTAGTGATCTCCGTACCGAAGACGGGAAGGGCCTTCCAGAAGGAGATTGGTGAGGAAGAAGCCCGGATGTTCTACGGCCTTAAGATCGGTGACGAGGTGGACCTTTCGCCTCTGGGCCTCAAGGGCTACAGGGCGAGGATCACCGGGGGGACCGACAAGGACGGTTTCCCCATGAGGCCGGACGTCCACGGAACAGGGAGGAAGAAAGTACTGCTCTCTGGCGGTCCCGGTGTCAGGAAGCTCAAGAAGGGTGAAAGGGTACGGAAGACGGTAAGGGGCAACACCGTCGCCGAGGACATCGAGCAGTTAAATCTGGTCATCGTGAAGGAGGGCGAGACGCCCATAGAGGAGCTCCTGGGTGGTTCCCCTGAAGAAGGCGTGTCTTCCTAAGCAGGCAGAGGTCAACATAGGCATGGTTGGTCACGTCGACCACGGCAAGACTACCCTTACCTATGCCCTCACGGGGAAGTGGACGGACACCCACTCGGAGGAGCTCAAGAGGGGGATATCCATCAGGTTGGGGTACGCGGACACCATCTTCGCCAAGGACCCGTCTAAAGACCCCCCGGAGGCTTACAAACCTTCCTGGGAGCCGGGGCTGGAAGTTCTCCGGCGGGTCTCCTTCGTGGACGCCCCAGGACACGAGACCCTTCTCACCGTCATGCTCTCGGGGGCCGCCATCCTGGACGGGGCGGTTCTCGTCATTGCCGCCAACGAGCCCTGCCCACAGCCCCAGACGGAGGAACACCTCTTAGCCGTCAAGATCAACGAGGTAGAGAACCTCGTGGTGGTCCAGAACAAGGTCGACCTCGTCTCCAAGGAGGAGGCAAGGAAGAACTACGAGCAGATCGTTGAGTTTCTAAGAACGTACGGCTACGAGGACGTACCGGTGATTCCCACCTCTGCCCACCACCGGGTAAACATCGATGCCCTGGTCTGGGCCATCGAGGAGAGGATCCCCACCCCGGAAAGGGATTATTCGAAGCCCTTCAAGATGTGGGTGGCCCGCTCCTTTGACATCAACAAGCCCGGGACGAGACCCGAGGACCTAAAGGGGGCCGTCATTGGCGGGTCAATAGAACAGGGAGTGGTGAAGGTGGGGGACGAGATAGAGCTCTCCCCCGGCATAAACGGTGAGAAGATAGTCACGGAAGTGGTCTCCCTGGCCTCCGAGGACTCGAAGCTGGAGGAGGCCAGACCCGGTGGTCTCATCGCCATAGGAACTGAGATAGACCCCTACTTCGGAAAGGGGGATAAGCTGAAGGGTCAGCTCGTTGGAAAGCCCGGAACACTCCCCGACCCCGTCACCGAGTTCTCCATAGAGTACCATCCCATCGAGAGGAAGGTCCAGAAGATAGAAGAACCCCCCTTCAAGCCCAACGAGCTCATGGCAGCCGCCATAGGAACCATGCCAGCGGCGGTCATCGTCAAGCACTACAAGAAGGACTACCTGGAGCTGAAGACGAAAAAGCCGGTCGCCGTGGAGGAAGGGATGAGGATAGCCGTAAGCAGGAAGGTGGGCAACCGGTGGAGATTGACAGGCTACGGTATAGTAAAGTGAAGGGCGTCGTTCTGGACACGAACATGCTCCTCGTGCCCTACTACTTTGGCGTGGATGTTCTGGAGGAGATAGGGAGGATCGTGCCGGGCACAAAGGTATATGTCATACCCCAGGTGCTAAAGGAACTGGATAAACTGGAGAGGGAAGGCAACCAGAGAGAACGGCTTGGAGCGAGAATCGGCAAGAGAATAGCGGAGAAGCTTGAGGTTCTCTCCGTGGAAGAGGAGCTCCCTACCGACGCGGCGCTGGTGGAGCTGGCGAAGAAGGGCTACGTGATAGCCACCAATGATAGGGAGCTGAAGAGGAGGATATGGGAAGCCGGAGGGGTCGTCGCCTACCTCCGGGAGAAGAACCACCTGGAGGTGGGTTGAAGCACGGATGAATTTAAAGGGTTTCCCCGGTTCAACCTATTAGGGTGGTTTTCATGAACCTCTGGAAGGACCTACCCGCGGGAAAGAAGCCCCCGGAGGACATATACGTGGTCATTGAGATCCCCATGGGGAGTGGAGTAAAGTATGAGGTGGACCACGAGAGCGGCGTCATCTTCGTTGATCGCTTCCTCTACACGGCCATGTACTACCCCGCCAACTACGGTTTCGTCCCCAGGACCCTCGCCGAGGATGGGGATCCCGTCGACGTGCTCGTCCTCTCCCGGGAGCCGGTGGCCCCAGGGTCTGTCATCAGGGCACGGCCCATAGGTGTCCTCATCATGGAGGACGAGAGCGGGAAGGACGAGAAAGTACTTGCCGTCCCAGTGAGCAAGTTGGACCCCACCTGGGACGAGGTGAAGGACGTTTCTGACTGTGCGGAGGCAACGCTCAACAAGATCAAGCACTTCTTCGAGCACTACAAGGAGCTGGAACCCGGCAAGTGGGTGAAGGTGAAGGACTTTAGGGGTGCCGAGGAGGCCAAGAAACTTATCGAAGAGGCCATAAAACGCTTCGAAGAGGAGGAGGGATAAGGTGTTCTACGTATACACCGTGAGGGACTCGGTGGCGGTTCCTCCTTCCAAGCTCAGCGGTGACCTGAAGGAGGCGGTTCTCAACCAGCTCAAGGAAGAGCTGGAGGGAAGGGTGGACGAGGATGTGGGCATCGTGGTGGCGGTCACCAACGTGAAAGAGATCGGAGACGCCGTAATCATCCCCGGTGACCCCAACGTCTTCGTGGACACGACCTTCGAGATACTCACCTATATGCCGCTTCTCCAGGAAGTTGTGGACGGCTACGTGGTAGACGTGGCCGAGTTCGGACTTTTCGTGAGAATAGGGCCCGTGGACGGGCTTGTCCACATGTCCCAGATCATGGACGACTTCGTGAGGTATGACCCCTCCATCCCGGCCTTCATCGGTAGAGATACAGGTAAGAGCGTGGGGATGGGCGACAAGGTGAGGACCAGGATCGTGACAGTCTCCCTCAAAGAAACGGTGGCCGAGTCCAAGATTGGCCTCACCATGAGGCAGCCTGGGCTCGGGAAGTGGGATTGGTTAGAGGAGGAGGAAAAGGATGGCGGAGAAGCTTAAGGCCTGCAGGAACTGTAAGGCGCTGGTGCCCCTGGGCGCGGAGAAGTGTCCGGTATGCGGAGGGACGTCCTTCACGAAGTTCTGGAGGGGCATGGTCATCGTGAACGATCCCGAGAACTCCGAAGTCGCCAAACTCATGGGAATAAAGTATCCGGGTAAGTACGCTATAGCCATAGCGAGGTGAGAGCATGGAGGCGGAGATCGTCGAAAAAAGGGAAAACCCGTTACTTTCCCGGGATGAAATCCTCCTCAAGGTAGTGGCTGACGTTACTCCCTCCAGGAAGGAGGTAAAGGAGCTGGCGGCGGCCAAGACGGGTGCCTCCCCCGAACTCATAGTTGTCAAGAGGATAGGGGGTAAGGCAGGCTCCAGGGAGTTCCTGGCCGAGGTCTTTGTCTACAGGAACGAAGAGGTAATGAAGGTCGTAGAGCCGGAGTACATGCTAAAGAGGAACGGGGTGATCTCCGATGGGGAAGCACAGTCAGTCTAAGAAGTGGAAGTTCTACGTGGTGGAGAATGGAGAGCTAAAGAGGATAAGGCCCTTCTGTCCCCGGTGTGGCCCGGGCGTCTTCATGGCGGACCACGGAGATCGATACTACTGCGGCCGGTGTGGGTACACCGTGAAGAAGGAGTCAAAGGAGTAGGTTTACCGCTTCTACAAGGTCGCTCTCTTTCCGAGCAAAGTAGTCTGGTATGAAAGGTTCCTTCCATTCCTTCCAGAGGATCGTTTTCATCATCAGATGTCGTGCCGTTCTCAGGTAAGATTCTCGCTCGTCCACCACTGCCGTTCTCCAAGGGATTGCAGAAGTGATATCAAGGAGATCCTCGTAGAGGTGTCTGCGAGATCGTTCTCTATATAGAAATGTTCTCACCGGATACCTTTTTCTTATCCCCTCCATGTCTTCTATTCTTTCCCCATACACTACCACCTTTATCCCTTTTCCGGTAACTTTTGCCAGCACGTCTTCCCATTCTCCCCCTTCTAAGACCTTCTGATGAATAAAGAGAAACTGCCTCCTACTCCTTCGTTTTCTTCTCTTTCCCAACACAATAGGAAGCAGGTCTTCAAAATGGAAAATGCTGTAATCGGCCCTTTCATCTCGAGAACCGAAGAGCACACCCGTTATACCTACATCCTTCGCACCAAGAACATCCTTTTCTAAGCTATCACCCACCATAATTGCCTCTTCCGGCGACATGTGGGCCTTGTGAAGGGCTGTGAGAAACATGGAAGGGTGGGGCTTTTCTCGGCCCGTTTCTTCACTAGAAACCATGAAATCTATGTAGCGGTCGACACCAAGACGAAGGAGCTTCTCGGCCTGAATGTGGGCTAATAGGTCAGTTACCACACCAATACGGACGTTGTGTTCCTTTAGAATTCTCAGGGTCTTCTTCACCCCTGGGTAGGGCCTAGACACTCTCAGTACAGTTCTCCAATAAAGGTTTGTAAGCTTTAGAAGGATCCCGGGCTCAAGGGTAAGTCCCATCATCTCCATCATAGTCTGAAAATAGAGAAACCTGTTATGCATAGAAGCAGACCCACTAAGCTGTTTGTGAACCAATTTCCGGGCCCATTTGTAGTGCTCTATAAACACATCCCAAGTAAGAAGGTTGTACCGTCTCTGAAGTTCTCTAAAAACTATCTCCTCGGCCATTCTATACGCCCTTTCTGCATCGAAAAGGGTATCGTCTATGTCTAGCAGTACCAACCTATACACCCTTCAAAAAGGTCACGGAAGTATAAATGGTTTGATGCTCGTATCCCTCGGCGTCGAATCCACTGCCCACACCTTCGGGATAGGGATAGTAGACGAGAAGGGCAGTATCCTTGCAGACCAGAGGGTTTCGCTAAGGCCCAAGGAGGGGGGAATACTCCCCCGGGAGGCGGCGAAACTCTTCTCGGAGAGGGGGGCCGAGGTTCTTTTCAGAGCGCTGGAAGAGGCCGGTGTGGGGATAGAGGACGTGGATGTTATCTCCTTTGCCATAGGCCCGGGGTTGGGCCCCTCCCTGAGGACGGGGGCGGTGGTCGCCCGCTACCTGGCCAGGAGGTACAGTAAACCCTTGGTGGGCGTCAACCACGGGGTTGCCCACATCGAAATCGGGAAACTCCTCACCGAGACAAGGGATCCCCTCGTCGTTTACCTCTCCGGTGCCAACACCCAAATCATCGCCTACGAGAACGGGAGGTACCGCGTTTTCGGTGAGACCCTCGACATGGGGCTCGGGAACGTCATTGATACGCTCGGAAGGGCCATGGGGATACCCTTTCCAGCGGGACCGAAAATAGAGGAGCTGGCAAGGAAGGGAAAGAACCTCATAGATCTCCCCTACACGGTTAAGGGGAGCGATCTCGCCTTCACGGGGCTCCTGACAGCCACCAAGAAGGCATTAGAGAAGCACCCCGCGGAAGACGTCTGTTTCTCCTTTCAAGAAGTGGCCTTCGCCATGGTAACGGAGGTGACTGAGAGGGCCCTAGCCCACACCGAAAAGGAAGAGGTTCTCTTAGTTGGGGGAGTGGCAGCGAACAAGCGGCTCCAGGAGATGATGGAGACCATGGCGAAGGAGAGGGGAGCCAGAAGCTACGTGGTCCCCATGAAGTATGCCGCCGACAACGGTGTCATGATCGCTTGGACGGGCCTCCTCGCCTACAAGAGCGGCCTAAGAACGTCTCTACATGAACCTGTGAACCCATACTTCCGGGTGGACCAGGCAGAGATCCCCTGGGTAAAAGAGAGGGGAGGGGGATCAGGAGTACCCTAGAGCTGAGGGGGAGGGGATTCCTCCTTTAGGAACCCCGATCTTCTCCCGGGAGGGTGGTCGGAGCGGAGGCGGAGACCACCCCTACCACGGGGTTATAGGGGTGGATACCCCATAGTGGGCCCGCCCGGATTACCGAACGGCCAAGTTCTTTGGCCGGACGAGTGTAGGGTGTTCTCCGAACACCCTCCAGGCGGTTTCGTG
>JALUER010000079.1 GCA_027043825.1 Microcaldota archaeon | reverse complement strand
GCCCAGGAGGTATATGGTGGTAAGGACTGTACTGTCGAAGGCAAAGGAGGCGAGGAGGTTTGTCCCCAAGGGGGCGTTTCCTATGGCGTTGAGGATGGCCAGCATGGTGGGGAAGACGATACCCACGTACATGAAGACGAGGCTTACCAAACTCAGCTTCTCCGTGAAGGAGCGAACCTTATTTCTCTGTTCGAATGCCACGTCCTCTGCGATCCTTCTTATGGCATCTGAAAGGTTCCCACCGATCCTAAGGGCCCTGAGTATCTGGGAAACGGCCCTCCTCATGGCCCGGGAGTGGGATCGGAGGCCGAGGGCTTCCAGGGCCTCCTCCGTCGTCTTCCCCTCTGATATCTCCCGGAGGGTGCGCCTGAACTCCTCGGAGAGAACTCCGTAGTTGGCGGCGGCTATGGACTCCATGGCGTTGTAGAGGCTCATACCAGAGCGTATAACCACCGCCAGATGTCGGAGGGCAAAGGGGAGCTCTTTCTCTATCTTCTCCCCCCTTGATCTTGCCACCTGGGCCGGGTAGTTGATGGCCAGGATGAACGTGGTGAAGAAGGCCACGACACCGGCCACGGGGGCGGATACCACGGTGAGGACGGACCTTCCGATAAGGGGCAGTAGGAGGGCCGTGGCGATGCCCACCAGGAGGGCAAGGGTGAGGCTTATGCCTACGTACTGGGATGCCGTGAGCTTTATGTTGGCGGAGTAGAGGTCGAAGTCGATCTTCCTCAGTAGCTTCATGTTGACTATTCTCCCCTGGATCCTCTCCACGACGCCCTTGATCCTCTCGTAGAGCCTTCCCAGGAACCTCACGACAGGTGACGGGTGGGACTCTAGGGGAACGGAGGCCTTTGACGTGAGTGTCCTAACGGTGAGGATCTCCTTTATGGCTTCTGGAGCTTCCTCATCGTCCGGCACGAACTCGCCTTGCTCCCTGTACTTCTCTAACACCTTCCTGACGATCTCGTCCGCCGTCACATCTTCCGGGGTAACCGATGGCTTTTCTTCCTTCTTCCTGAAAAGGGGCATCACCGCTTGGACCACCTCCGCTTGCTCTCCTCGAAGTATCTCTGGACTTCCCTCTTGACGTCCTCCATCTTCCTTATGCCCCTCTTCCTCAGGCCTTCCAGGAACTCGGCCCTCCTCGATACCTCGTCGAGGAGGTCAGAGACCTCCAGAGCGGTGTAGTCAGACAGGAGCTTCAAGTACGCCGGGTTTGAAGAGATCTGGACGGTGGCGTCGCTCCGGGCGTCCCAGGTGTAGAGGGTTCTCACCACGGGCTTCTCGTCCTGTTTTATCACCTCTGCTATCTCCGTTATCCTCCTTATGGTGCCCTTTCTCCTGTCGTGGATCCTGTGCTGGACCACAATGAAGTCCAGGGCGGTGACCATGACCTCGGGTACGTTCATGGGGGGAGAGGTTATCCTCACGAGGGTCTCCCGGGCGCTGTTGGAGTGGATGGTTCCCATGCTGCCGTCATGTCCCGTGTTCATGGCCGTGAAGAGGGTAAAGGCCTCCTCTCCCCTCACCTCTCCCACTATAATCCTGTCGGGCCTCATCCTGAGAGCGTTCTTCACGAGGGCGCTCATGTCCACCTCCCCGGTGCCCTCTATGCCCGGGGGCCTTGTCTCTAACCTCACCCAGTGCTCCAGGGGGAGGTTCAGCTCCGCCGTGTCCTCTATGGTTATCACCCTCTCGTAGGCCGGGATGAAGGCCGCCAGTACGTTGAGGGTGGTGGTCTTTCCAGAGCCAGTCCCACCTGCCACGAGGATGTTGGCAGGCCTTGCCCCCATGCCGTCCACCGCCAGCCAGAGGAAGGCTGCCACCTCCCCGCTGAAGGTCCCGAAGCCCATGAGGTCCACGATGGTGTAGGGGTCCTCCCTGAACTTCCTGATGGTGATGGTGGAGCCGTCCACCGAGACCGGGGGTATGGTGGCGTTTACCCTGCTCCCGTCGGGTAGACGGGCGTCCAAGAGCGGGTTCTCTATGTCTATTCTCCTCCCCACGTCCCTCGCTATCTTGTCTATGATCTCCCTTATCTCCTCGTCTGTCACGAACTCGATAGTGGACTTCATCATTCCGTAGCGTCGGTGGAACACGTAGACCGGTCTCTTGGGGCCTATGACCATGATCTCCTCCAGTTCGTCGTCCTCCAGCAAGAAGTCAAGCGGACCGTAGCCTATCATCTCCCTTACAACGGCCTCGGCGTAGTACTCCTTCCTGGCAGGAGGTATACCGAGCTCCGGCGTGCTTTCGATGATCTCTATGACCTTCTGCTTGTAGAAGTTCTTCTTGGCCTCCCTGTCCCTGAACTTTGTCCCCGTCAGGGAGATGAGGCGGGCCGTGGCGTCCTTCAGGATCTCTATGATCTTCCTCTCGGCGACGGTGGGTCTCGGTAGGGGGATGGCGTAGACGAGGAGGGGCTCCCCTTCCACCTTCATTATCTTCACGTTGCCGTACTCCTCCACCACCGCCGCCTTCTTCTTTGCCTCCGTTCCCTCCTTCTGGGGGACGACCTCCTTCACCGAGGCGGGGGCCTCCTCTTCCCTTCGCTTCTCTTCCTTGCTCCCCTCCTTGGCCGCCCGTATGAGCTCGTCCAGGTAGCCCACGCCTACCTAAGGACGTCCCCCCATAAAAACGTTCCCTCATCTTTGAAGGTGGTCAGCGTCATCAGGCCGGAGTTATGTATAAGATGTAAGGGCAGGCTCTGGTGCGGTCTGGAGAGGTGCCCCCTCCTGGAGGCCCAGAGGCGGCTCAGAAATGTCCGGGTCTCCAGGGAGATCGAGGGCTATACACCTCCCTCCCTCCTCGTCGGTTGGAAGGGATATCCCAACGTGAATGTCACGCCCCTCGTCACCCAGGAGGATCCGAGGGTCGCGGACAACCCTCCCCTCTGGGTCTCGAGAAACTTCTCCATTGACGACATCCTGGACGTCCGCCTCCACACGGGAGGCGGCAAGAAGAGGATAAGGGTGGACGAGCCCGATAGAATCCTCAGCACCGTGCAGGAGCTGGCCATGAGCAGGAAACCCGTGGCCACTGACGTGGAGTTCTACAGGGAACCCCGGGTAACGGTCTCCTTCTCTAACCTCTTCCCTCCCATAGGCTTCCAGGGCCCCCTCCGGAGTATCGCCCTTTCCGAGAACCCGAAAGTGGATAAGAGGGTGGAGAAGCTCTACTACGACGAGGTGAAGGCCAAAGACGCGGTCATATACCTGTACGATAAGGGATACGACGTCTACAACCTTGCCCGCTACCTGACCGCTGGCATCCTTGGGATCCAGAAGAGGCTCGTCCCCACCCGCTGGGCCATCACCGCCGTGGACTCCATGGTGTCCGAGCACCTCCTCCAGGAGATCTACTCCTATCCTCCTGTGGAAAGCATCCTCCTCTTCCACTCCAGCCTCTACGACAACCACTTCTACATCTTCTTCATTCCCGGTCCCTGGGCCTTTGAGCTGGTGGAGGCCTGGGCTGCCAGGTCCTTCTGGGCCTCCGGGAAGAAGGTCATCCTCTCCGACGGGGAGTTCGGGAGGGAGCGGAAGACCTATGCCGAAAATGTGGGCGGCTCCTACTACGCCACGAAGCTGGCCGTTCTGGAGAAGCTGAGAAGGATGAGGCGTATTGCCTCCGTTCTCGTGCTCAGGGAGGTCCGGGAAGGCTACTACGCTCCCCTGGGAGTCTGGCAGGTAAGGGAGAACGTCCGCCAAGCCCTTTCCACCAAACCCCTTTCCTTCCCGTCCCTCCGGGAAGCTCTCCTCTACGCCAAGGAACAGCTCGGTATGCGGGTGGACATAGAGGACTGGAGAGAAAAGAGCGAGCTAATGAAGGGGATCCAAAGGAGGTTGTTTTAGGGCAGCGGACCGTAGGCCGCCTTCTGTAGATCCACGGGATTCGACTGAGCGGGGACGAGCCCCTTGCACCCGTCCCGGGCCGTTTCACCCTCCTCCACCTTCACCGGTAGCCTCACTCATCCCTCCGGTGGGGAGGTACCGTTTCTGTTCCCGGGCGGCCCTCTCGGGCCGGGGGATTGCTCCCCTCTTGGAACGGGTGGGCGGACCTTCCTCGGGAGTTCCCCGAGACCCGCGCGTCCGCTGCCCCTGAATATAACGTTCCGTTATGTATAAAAGGCCTCAGGGTAGGTGACAATCATCACACGTCAGCATCCGTGTCCCTCATCACCGGCCCTTCCATATGGTGAGCCGAAGGGTTTTTACGGTACAGGAAGAGGGAGACGTCCCCACACAGACAGGGAAAGAAACGGTGTAGCTTATCAGGGCGTTGGAGGGGGCATCCGTGCATCCCAGGATGTTCGCAACTGTGCTGTCCCCTTCCAGGTAGCAGTTAACATCATTCAGGAAGAAGGAGTCGTGGCTTGGAGGGGCAGTCGTCAGGACACAACCTGGAACCCGGATACCGTTCACCTTACAAGCCCAGGCCCCATCCCCGAGAAGGAGGGTAGACACGGCGTGGTTGACAGTCACCTCCCACCGCCGGTAAAGGAGGTCCTCCGAGACGGCGTCGAGGACTCCATGTCCTGCCGCTCCGAGCAGGAACATGGAGGTAAAGAGAAGCCACAGGGCCACAACTGCGTCCAGCGTGAACAACTGTCCCCTCAACGACAGTTCACCCCCAGCACCGAGATGTTGCCACCGTCCACGAAGACTTCCCCGGAGGAGTAGGTTTTCTTTAAACTAAACCCAAGGGAGGATGCCAAGTTCTGCTCGGATGTGTATAGATCCTTGAGGTAGGAACAGGAGGCCGAGGCGAAGACATCCTTGAACTTCAGGAAGGAAGTGAAGAGGGGCCCCGAGAGAAGGGATAGGAGGAGCAGTCCTATGAGGACGTCGAAGGTAAATGAGCCTTTCACCGTGTGTACACCTCCACTCCAAGCCCGTTCATCTCTTCGGCTATCCTATTCGATGAAGGAAAGGCCTTCACCAGCAGATTCCCCCTATTGACCTCGAAGAGGTAAACGCTGTAAGGAACCATTGTGCCTTGCTCAACGAGGACCTCCGCCAAGGTGAGTACGGGCACCGTTCTCGCCGTTTTGACCGCGTTGAGGTGGGAAAAGAGAGGAGCAGTTACTAAGAATATACCCAAGACCACACCAGCCGCTACTATGAGGGCCTCTGCCCAGACCTCCCCCCTCATTTTACCTTCACCTCACCCCCTTCCTTTACCACATAGTGGAGCCCTGGCCTCATCCCCGAGGAGATATCGAATGAGTAGGGAAACGACACCGAGCAGGTTCTCCCTCCACAGGCATTGTAGCTCCCCGAAACGTTCACGTCAGCCCTGAGTGGAGATATCTCAAAGGTGCCGTTAAAGTCCTTTATTACCAGGGCCACGTTGGCCTCCTCTGAGGTGGACACAAAATAGCCCGCCGCTGCGAGCCTCGCCATCTCTGTCTTCGCCTCGATTAGTCTCTTCACATCCCCGAAGAACGCGGCCTCCGAGATATAGTAGGTGACGAAGGAGAGGTATATGAGGGCAAAGGCAAGAATGATAAACACATACTCTACAGAAACAGATCCTCTCACCTTAGACCACCTATTATGGACTCCTTTAGGGACTTCAGCGAGTTCAGCTCCTGGGTGGCGACGTTGGAGGTAAGAAAGATACCTGCCACGGCTATTAAGGCGAGGATCACCCCTATACCAACCATTATAAGATACTCCACGCTTACCTGAAACCTCATGGAATTAACCTCCCGGTAAGGGTGGAATACGTTTGAGAGAGTGCCTCGGATATCCTTCCAATCCCCACTATGGACCCCACAACGATGAGGGCGAGTATGATTACACCACCGCTGAGTAGGAGATACTCTAAGGAGGCCTGACCCTTCACATCCCTATTAGGGAAGCCTTATATAAAATACGTCGCTCTTGAGAATAACGATGAACATAGCCTTTGACCCCAACGTCCTCCTTTACAGCGTCGTCATAGTCCTCTACGTTGCCCTTAGACCAGTCTACACCCGCCTCATAAAGAAGCTCGTCTCCCTCACCAAGTCTGACCTGGACGACAAAATATACACTGCTCTGGAGAAGCCCCTTTGGTTTGCAGTGCTCCTGGGACTCATAGACCTTCTCCTGGCCTACCTCATACCCAACCAGGCCCTCCACGGCGTTATACTCAGCGGCCTCGTGGCCCTCATTGTGATATCCCTTCTCCGGGTGGGAAAGGTCATTATCTTCGAGCTCATCGGTGTTGGAAGCTTCCTTAACGTGGACGAGAGACTGAAGCAGACGGCCCTCAACGTGATCTACAATGTCTACGTAGCCATAGTACTGTTCTTTGGTTTTATGTACTTTTTAGGCGTCTGGAATATAGACATAACCCCCATTCTCGCCTCCGCCGGTATCTTCGGTTTTGTCATAGGCCTCGCCCTCAAGGATCCCCTCCAGAACCTCATCTCCGGCATCCTCCTTCTAACGGACCCGCCCTTCCGGGTCGGCGACGCCGTGAAGATCGGCGACATAGCCGGAACCGTCAAGGAGATCGGCCTCAGGAATACGAAGATCCTCACCTTCAACGGGGAGTACGTGACCATCCCCAACAACACCATCCTAAACAGCGTCGTGGTGAACTACAATATGCCAGACGAGAAGGTGAGGACCGTCATGCAGGTGGGCGCCTCCTACGACGCGGAGCCAAAGAAGGTCATGTCCGTCCTGAAGAGGATCCTCTCCTCCCACCCGAAGGTCCTGAAGGAACCCGAGCCGGTCGTTCTCTTGGTGGACTTCGGCGACTCAGAGGTCATATACGAGATCCGCTACTGGACTATGCTTTCGGACAAGCTCAGTACCGCCAGTGAGATACGGGAGGCTATCCTGAAGCGCTTCGAGGAGGAGGGCATAGACATACCCTACCCCATCACCACCGTCTACTTACATAGTGCTCAATGAGATCGGTGAAGGGACAGAAGAAGCAGCCCACCCTGTAGAACCCCTTCCTGTAGAGTTCTGGTAGTTCAAGTCCCCTCTTCCAGAGGTATAGCTCCTCGTCCAGGTAGCTCCAGAGCTTTATGGGAGAGAAAACCCAGAACTTGTCCCTTCTCAGGTCCGGGCGAAAGCTCCTGGCCCTGCTCTCGGCCACCCGGTCCCCGTTCACCAGGACGGGATCCTCGAAGTTTCTCTCCACGAAGGAGTAGAGGGTACTTATCTTGTCCCTTGTACAGCTTCGGCTCAGGAGGTAGTCCTCCCCCTCTTCCCTGTACCTCTCCGCCACGGGCGCCTCCACCACCTCTACCCTCCCCACGACCCTCTCCATTTCCCTTATCCACCGGTGGGTCTCCTCGTACTCCCCTCCCGTGTCCACGAAGACCGGTGTAAAGTCTACCCCGGCTTCTTTCAGGAGGAGGGCCACCACGGTGGAGTCCTTTCCTCCCGAGAAGGGCACCACCACCTCTTCCCTCCCTCCGAGCACCTCCCTTATTTTACGGACCGTCACTTCCACCTTCCCCTCTATGTGCTCCCCGTTCTCCCTGACGAGCTCCCCCTTCTCCAGTCTCATCGGCGGCGTTTCCCTGACCACAATCCTTCCCCCGTTCCTCGGCACGGTTGCCAGGACCTCCCTACCTGCGTGGAGCACCTCCACGTTTCCCCTCAGGTGAATCATCGGGGTGCCCACGTCCCTTCCCACGAGGGCGGAGAGGATTCCCCTGTATTCCCATTCCTCCGGAACGAAGTATACGTCGTCACCGGGCCGGACGTTGTCCAGGAAGTTCGTCCTCCTCCCGAGGAGGTACATTCCATCCCACCTCACGTCGAAGAGAAAGCGGAGCTTTGCCCTTTCCACGAACTCCACGAGCTCCCTCATTCTCCCGTTCCTCACCCTTGCCTTCCAGAAGACCTCCACCTTCCTGAAGTGGTTGTCGTGGTTCTCCTTCAGCCAGCGGGCGTCCTCCTTCCCCAGGAGGATTAGGGTGAAGTCCTCGGGAGGAATCTCCTCGATGGCGCCATCCATCTCCCTGTGTTCAACCCCGAGGGTTCTCAGAGGAGGCGACCACCCGTAGACTGAAGAGAACACGCTCTTCAGGGCGTCCCTGTCCTTCTTGGACTTGACGTAGATGATCATTCCTCCACCTCGAAGAGCTTTAACCTGCTCTTCACTCCCCTGACCAGCCGCACCCTCCTGAAGAACCTTCTAAGGATCCTGATCACCGCCTCGTTTGCTTTCCCCTTCCTTGCTTCTTCCCTTACCCAGACCTCCCAGAGCCCTTCCTTCCTCTCCACCCGCTCCTCTCTACTCCCCGGATGAACCCTCACCCTAATCAAAGCCATACATTACTTCCTGGTAGTCGGTTCTAAAGGTAATTACTTCCCTTTTTCACTCTCTGGCGCCAGGTTTAACTTTCCTTCGTACCCAAATAGAAGCAATGATACTGACCATAAAGGACGAGAGGGTCTTCGATGCCCTCGTGAGGGGGGAGAAGAGCTACGAAGGGAGGAAGTGGAAGGAGGATTACCGGCACCTCCGGCCTGGAGATTATCTCCTCTTCGTCCTGGAGGGTGGGGGAGAAATCCTCCTCAGCGAGGTCGCCGACGTGAAGCGGTTCGGCAGCGTAAGGGAGATGGTGGACGCGCTCTGGAAGGAACTCATTCCCTGGGCTTCCTCCCCCGAGGAGGCCCTGAAGGTCTACAGGTCCTTCTACTCCCCTGAAGATGAGGCGGTTGCCCTCGGGGTGAAGCCG
>JALUER010000078.1 GCA_027043825.1 Microcaldota archaeon | reverse complement strand
GTTCGGAGAACACCCTACACTCGTCCGGCCAAAGAACTTGGCCGTTGGGTAATCCCGGTCGGCGCACTCAATCGATGCTCCGTTGACGCGCGAGCGAGTCCGGTCTTGCAACCGGACGCACTACGGGGCATTTCCTGGGAGCTCCTTATTCCCTTCCCTCTTTTCCTGTCTTCACCGGTTTTGATCCGCAGTCACCCGGTGAAAGGACCCATCGTCAGTCCTGGACGAGCCGGAAGAGGGTCTCAATGTAGGTCTCCGGCTTGCCGATGTCTATGTAGTCGTAGGCCTCGGCCACGTAGCCGCACACGCCTCCGCCCTCCACGAGCCTTGCTATGGCGTCGGTGATCTCTATTTCTCCTGTTCTTGGGTTCTTACCCGTGCTCTCGAGGGCCTCCCGGATATCTCTCGTCCTGAAGGCATAGACGCCGGTTATTATCATGTCGCTGGGTGGGTTTTCTGGCTTCTCCACCATCCCCACCAGCCTGTAGAGGTTCCTCCTTATTTCTTCCCCCGGGACGACGACACCGTACTTCCTGGGGTCCTTTACTCGGAAAAGGCCCAAGAGGGCCGAGCAAGAGGGCGCCTCCTTGTAGACGCTTAGAAACTCCGACAGGAAGTTGTCCCTGCCATAGAGAAGGATGTCTCCCAAGTGGACAAGGACTCCTTCCGTGGAAACAGCCTGGAGTCCCCTCTTCACGGCGTCCCCCAGTCCCCTGGGCTCGTGCTGGTCCACCCAGATGATGGTCGAGTCCTCGAGCATCCTGTGGAACTCCCTTAGGGTGCTTGCCTGCTCCTCCTTACCCTTTTGCTCCAACTCCTCCAGAAGATCGTAGTCGGGAAGGAAGTGGTCCTGGAGAATCCTCTTTCCCCTGCCCACCACGAAGACGAAGGAACGGATGCCGGCCCCGTAGAGGTGCTCAAAGATGACCTGGATGAAGGGCTTGAAAACGATTGAGGAACCGCTTCGGACGGGGACGGGGAGCATCTCTTTTGGTGTCTCCTTCGTGGCGGGGAGCATCCTCGTTCCGAGGCCGGCGGCCGGGATGAGGGCGGTGAACTCCATCTCCATCACCAGCTCTTCCCTATGTAAACCACGAACTTGGCCTCCCTTCCGCAGTAGAAGCACTTCTTACCCTTGGCCTCCCCGTTCTCGTCCACGTCAAACCTCGTCCCCCGTATCTCGGCACCGGTCTCTTCTTTTACCCCGAACTCACACTCATCCCTTCCACACCAGTAGGTCCGGGCTATTTTCTTTTCCTCGACGACCCTCCTCACAGCTTCCAACGTTTCCACGGTTACTATACTCTCCTCAAACCTCTCCCTGGCCCTCTCTCGCAGGTTCTCCTGGATGTCCTGGAGGAGCTCGGGGACCCGGTTAACGTCCGTCTCGAAGGACTTCTCGCCCGTGTCCCTGCGGACGAGGGTGAAACCGCCCCTCTCCACATCCTTGGGCCCTACCTCTATCCTCAGGGGGACGCCCTTGAGCTCCCACTCGTTGAACTTCCAGCCGGGGGTGTACTGTTCCCTGTCGTCGAGCTCCACCCGAATGTCCATCTCTTCCAGGGCCTCCTTTATTTCTCGTGCCTTCTCCAGGACCTTTTCCTCCTTCCCCTTGAAGGGGATGGGGACTATGACCACCTGAACTGGTGCCACGGCGGGAGGGATGATGGCCCCCTTGTCGTCACCGTGGACCGATATGATGGCACCGATGAGCCGCGTGGAGAAGCCCCAGGAGGTCTGGTAGGCGTGCTTCACCCTCTGGTCCTTGTCCTTGAAGGTTATCTCGAAGGGCTTGGAGAAGTTCTGGCCCAGGTGGTGGACGGTCCCTATCTGGAGGAACCTGCCCGCCTCCGGGACGAAGGTATCCAGGGCAACGGTGTAGTCGGCCCCGGCGAACTTGTCGTTCTCCGTTCTCTTCAAGATGAGGAAGGGGAGGGCCAGGAACTCCTCGAATATCTTGGCGTATACTGCGACCATCTCCCGGACCTCTCTGTCGGCGTCCTCCCAGGTGGCGTGGACGGTGTGGCCCTCCTGCCAGAGGAACTCCCTCGTTCTAAGGAATGGACGGGTGGACTTGGTCTCCCAACGGACGATGTTCACCCACTGGTTTATCCGAAGGGGTAAATCTCTGTAGGAGGAGATCCACTTGGAGAAGGTGTAGTACATGATGGTCTCGGAGGTGGGGCGGATGGCCAGCCACTCGTCCAGCTCCCTATCCCCGGCCCGCGTCACCCAGGCCACTTCAGGCACGAAGCCCGTGAAGTGCTTGGCCTCCTTCTCCAGGAAGCTCTTGGGGATGAAGAGAGGAAAGTAGGCGTTCTTCACGCCCCTCTCCTTGAACATGGGGTCAGCGATGGCCTGTATGTTTTCCCATATCCCGTACCCCCATGGCATGAAAACGTCACATCCCTTTATGGGGGTCCTCTGATCCGCGAAGCCCCCCTTCCTCACGACCTCCAGGTACCAGGTGGAGAAG